>DGTJ01000081.1:33096-35488 GCA_002393725.1 Prevotella sp. UBA4339
CACCCGCCTCTTTAGCTCAGTTGGCCAGAGCACGTGATTTGTAATCTCGGGGTCGTTGGTTCGAATCCGACAAGAGGCTCTAACGAAGGGATGCTGCGCACCCCTTTTGTTTTTTATCCGTTTCGTTTGTTAAGATAGATAACCACACCGATTATCACCAAAGCTACTACTGCTATAATATGCAACCAATCCATAATCTTA
Organism: Prevotella sp. UBA4339; assembly: GCA_002393725.1. Lineage (GTDB taxonomy): Bacteria > Bacteroidota > Bacteroidia > Bacteroidales > Bacteroidaceae > Prevotella. The sequence continues at coordinate 33,298 of DGTJ01000081.1, forward strand.
AATATTATTAACGGCACAAAGATAGCAAATAATTCTCAAACCACAAAGTATTTTTGGTAGATAATACTAAAATTCGTAACTTTGCAGCCGAAAAGGAAATGAGTGACAAGAATTATCTTCTAAGCCTCATACGCGAGGGCGAGCATCAGCAGCAGGATTTCAAATACCGTGTGTCAGATGCTTGCAAGTTAGCCAGGTCAGTATCTGCATTTGCCAATACTGACGGTGGGCGACTGCTGATTGGCGTGCGCGATGACGGTAATCTCTCGGGCGTACGGTCAGAAGAGGAGATATTCATGATGCATCAGGCTGCATATAAGTATTGTCAGCCAGAGGCAAGCATTAAGTTTGACACTTATCATGTGGAAGGGCGGACCATTGTCATAGCCACCGTTTCACCGTCAGACAAAAGGCCTATACGGGCAAAAGACGAAGATGGACGTATGCGAGCCTATATCCGAATCGATGATGAGAATATCGTAGCATCTCCAGTACACCTTGCACTTTGGCGGGAATGCCAGAAAGCGCAAGGTGTAATGATAACCTACAACGACTCCATTAGCAAGCTCTTTGCAGTTATGCGGTATAAGCTTACCCTAAACCAGATAGTACGTCTCTCAAAGCTGCCGCGCCAGAGAGTCATCACTCTTCTGGCGCGTCTCATACGCTTCGGAAATGTACGCTGGGAGTACGTTGATCAGAAATTCCTCTTCAGCCTATTCCCATAGGCAACGGTCGAGCTCGCGGGTAATCAGCTCCTTATCAAGATGCTGGCCGATGAACACCAGTTTCTGCATACGGTCCCCATACTTCTCATCCCAGTCCTGACGCAGAGAAGGATTGCGCTGCATAAACTCTTCCAGTTCTTCCTTTGGCATGGTGGCATACCACTGCCCAGCCTGGCGGATTGACACTTGCTTGCCAGCCTGTTCAAAGACATAGCACATGTCCTGCTCGTCATTGAAATAGCAGATGCCCTTGGCACGGATGATACCCTTAGGCCACTTACGTGCCACGAACTCATCAAACAGCCCAAGGTTGAACGGGCGTCGCTGATAGTACACAAAGGTGCCGATGCCGTATTCTTCTGCCTCGCCTTCGTCATGGTGATGGTGGTGATGGTGATGATGCTCATGCCCGTGCTCATGATGGTGCTCATGCTCATCGTGATCATGTTCATCATGATCATCATCATCTTCGTCGTCATCTTCGTCATGATGCTTCTCTATCTCCTGAATCCACGTGGCAGAAGTGGCTACATCATCGAAGTCGAACATACCGGTATTGATAATCTTGTCAAGATCCACGTCACCATAGTTGCAATCGATGATTTCCGCCTTCGGCTGCAGCTCCCTCACGATACCACGCACGCGTCCCAGTTCCTCGGCAGATATCTCGTCGACCTTGTTTAGCAAAACTATGTTGCAAAACTCTATCTGCTGTATTACGAGGTTCTCGATGTCCTCTTCATCAATGTTCTGCCTCATCAGGTCTAGTCCGCTTCCAAACTCATCGCGCATACGCAGGGCATCGACCACCGTGACGATACAGTCAAGCCTGGGATAGCCCTGCTCAGTCACCTCGGGAGCCATCGACGGTATTGAGCAGATGGTCTGGGCGATAGGTCCGGGCTCACAGATGCCACTGGCCTCAATCACAATATAGTCGAACCGCTGCATCGCAATGATGTCCTGCAGCTGCTGTACAAGATCCATCTTCAGCGTACAGCAGATACAGCCGTTCTGCAGGGCCACAAGCGAGTCGTCCTGCTGGTTGACGATACCACCTTGCTGTATAAGATCGGCATCGATGTTCACTTCACCGATGTCATTTACGATGACGGCGAATTTGATACCACGTTTGTTACTCAGGATTCTGTTCAGTAGTGTTGTCTTGCCGCTTCCGAGATAACCCGTGAGCAGCAATACGGGAGTTTCTTTCTTATTCATTTTTAACCTAAAATGTTCAGTTTAACTTTCTTCGCTGCAAAGGTAAGCAAAAAAAATGAAAGTCCCAAAACTTTCCACAATTTCTGACCGAGTGCCAGCCAACTCGCCCACGTAAAGATTACCTTTCCCACGTGACACGAAGAAGCCCCGGACCATTTCTGATCCGGGGCTTCATACTCCGTAAAAAAGGGGCGGCCTCCTACTCTCCCGCATTGCATTGCAGTACCATCGGCGCAGGCGGG
>DGTJ01000039.1 GCA_002393725.1 Prevotella sp. UBA4339
TGTGCGGCTCATACCCGTTGGCTTCATCAACAACAACTGGAAGTGTGACACCACTACCGACCCAGAGGTGTTCTGGGCAAAACCAAAGAAAGAACAATGAATATCCGTTTAGAACAACCCAAAGACTATCGTGAGGTAGAGAACCTTACGAGAGAGGCATTCTGGAACGTCTATCGTCCAGGATGCACAGAGCATTACGTGCTCAATCAATATAGAACTAATCCCGATTTCATCCCTGGGCTTGACTTGGTGATGATAGAGGATGATAAAATCATAGGTCATGTAATGTTCTCGAAGGCTGAGATCATTCTAGATGATGGAACCAACTTCCCTTCATGGACATTCGGTCCCATTAGCATCCAACCCGACTACAAGCGCAAAGGCTATGGTCTGAAGTTATTGCTGTATGCGTTGGAGAAGGCTCGCACGATGGGCATCGGTCTTCTGCAGATGGAGGGAAATATCGAGTTCTACCGTCACGCAGGCTTCGACCTCGCCAGCAAGCTTAAGATTCACTATCATGCCGAGCCAAAGGATGCCGAGGTGCCTTACTTCCTTGCTCAGGAACTGATTCCTGGCTGGCTTAAATCGAACGGCATCGCCGAGGCTACTTACTGTCCTCCCAAGGGCTATTTTGTGGCTGACGAGAACCCTGATGCATTCGAGGCTTACGAAGCCACATTCCCCAAAAAGGAGAAAGCATTCCAAGAGGGCCAGCTGCCTCAGTTCTGTCAGAGTTGCGGCATGCCATTAATGCGTACTGAGGATTGTGGTACCAATGCCGACGGCAGCACTAATTTTGATTACTGCCAGTTTTGCTACAAGGATGGCCAGTTCCTTCAGGAATGCACCATGGATGAGATGATTGAGCATTGTGCCCAGTTTATCGACGAGGTAAACAAGAACATGCCCCACCCCATGACCAAAGAGGAGTATAAGCAAATGATGCAACAATACTTCCCAATGCTAAAACGCTGGAGAAAATGAAACAGATACTTTTAGCCTTAGCGTTTCTGATTACTGGAGCCATGCCCCAGCAAGCGCAAACGCTGATAAGCGACAGCACCAGGCTATCGAAAGAACAGGTGTTGGCACATGTGGATGAACTCAAGAAACTGGTAGATGAAAAAATATGGCCGACATACAATGATCCTGCTTATAGCATGGAAATGAACTATTACGAGGACGGCCCCTTCCGGATGCATCTGGACCAAGCGGAAGACGATACTCTGGCTCGGATGGAGTGTAGTTCGCCAGAGATAACCATACAGGCCGTTCCGAGTGTAAAGACCTACGAGGAATGGTATGCCATGCTGATGCATGAGTGCTTCCACGGATTCCAGTACAAGCACACGGCTTTCTGGAGCAAGATGTTGGCATCCACTCCAGAAGACTTTATCACAAGCGACTCCCTAAAGGCATTAAGACGGAATCATGAGTGGTATCGTGACATGCTATCGAAAGAGAACGCTCTATTGAAGAAGGCATACGAGGCATCGACCATTGAAGAGGTCCGTCATATTCTCGCTGACTTCTATCCCCTTCGTAACGAGCGGCTCAAAGCCGTCAAAGACCGATTAGAGCTTGACATCATAGAATTTTATCCTATCATTGAGACGGTGGAAGGTTCTGCACGATACATCGAATATCGTCTGGCAAGCGAGCAAGGTATAACCGACATAGAGTGGATGACCAATCTCGACAGCAATTCCTGTTATTATGCCTCAGGACTTTACCTGATGCTCATCATGGATAAGTTTCATATTCCATATAAGGAAGAACTATTCCTGAAATACAACACGTTGACGGAACTCATTCAAGATAAGACTCGACAGGAGATTAAGATATTGATGGAGATTCGCCCTGAGGTGAACTACGTGACGCATCTCTATACACTGGCAGGACTGGGATTCGCGGACTCGACGTATGCTGCGAAATATGGTAACACACTTCCACAGGCTGCTATCGACACCTTGCAGAAGTATAAGGGCTACCTTACCTTCGGACAAGGCGAGGGAGGCATGTTGGCAGGGCCATTCTTCTTTGGCGTTTCGGCTGAAAACATTCCCAATGTGGACTCAATGCAGGTGATGATGAACGTGGTATTGAATGAAGGGAAGAAAACCAATGCTCCAGTCGACGTGATGGCTGCTGTCCGTGCCATCGCCAATGTGTATGTAGCCCACTACGACGCTTATCTCAAGAACATCTATCCGCAGGTGAAGGCTGATATGGAGGAACGTCGGCAGATGTTGAGCCAACGGATGCAGAAGCTTTCGTTTGTCAAGGACTGGGAGCGGGTGACGGGATATACATGGCGTCGAGGCGATTATCACTGGCTGCTGTATCGTGCTGGTCAGAAAGGACCCTCGTACAACAATCTGAACGACAGCACCAACACGGTCTGGTACAATCAGGACATCGACTACCAGCTGGCGATGTTCAGCCATGAGTTCGGCATCTTCCTGATGCAGGACAGCATCGACCCCATCGTGGAGGAATTCAAGGAATACACACGGAAACTTGATTCAGACCGTGACCTGACCTACGTTCCCTGGAGCGCCTTCGAGAGTCTGGCTTGTTGGTACAACTGCAAGATTGCTGGCCGTAAGACTGCCGATTACCATGCCTTCGGCGAGGCCGATGTGAAGACTTTCTGCCAGATATTCGACAGCCTTTCGAAAGACGGCATCAGCGATCCCGCAGAACTTTATCGCAAAGGTGTTAAGGAATATCTGAAACAGTTACTATGGCAATAACGAGCGAGAGGCTGAGGCAGACGTTTTCTGAGGGCGGTGCGCAGGAGATATACAGGGAAATCAAGGCTACAGGCGGTTTCCTCGACTTTGCACGACGATATGTCTTTGATAAGGACTATCGCGTGGCGAGGAGTGCCTTGTGGGGACTGACCAAAGCCACCGACGAGGAACTCTCAGAATTGCAGGTGACGCTCAATGAACTGATAGACCAGGCCATGCAGACGGCAAATTCGTCTGTCAGGCGGCTGACTCTGAACATCATCGAAAGGCTACGGGTAGGCGAGCTTCGCTCGGGAATGCGTCTGATATTAGAAGAGGACGACCTGCGGACCGACTTCCTTGACTTCTGTTTCGAGCACATGGTCAGCATTGAGGAGTTCCCCGGCATCCAAACGCTCTGCATGAAGCTCGCTTATCGTATGTGCAGTTTTTATCCAGAACTGATGGATGAGTTGAAACGCACCCTTGAAGCGATGGAGATAGAGTATTACAAGCCCGCGGTAAAGTGCCTGCGCAAAAGGATCCTCAGCGGTAAGTATCGATAATTATTTCCATTCGTCACATTTCCATGCCGTTTATCCCAGAAATATGGAGGAATCCTCAACTATGCGTACCTTTGCAGCATCAAACTTGTAACAACAGAAACGAAAATGAAGAAGTCATTATGCGCATTGCTTATCCTCTTTGCAGGATGGCAGACAATTCAGGCTCAGGATGTGAGCAAATTCAAGGTACTCAGCGATTCCGCGTACCAGTCGACGGCGGAATACCAGGCTGCCAACAAGTATCAGAAGGACGCCATACTCTTTATGGATATGGTGGCTGATACGCATCCGTATTATATAAAGGAAGAGCGACGAGCAGAATGGTTCGCCAAGAAGCAGACGCTCATAGAACAGTGCAAGAGCATCGAGACCGACGAAGCCTTTGCCGATGCACTCATTGAGGCGTTGGGGCCGCTACACGACAAGCATACGGACCTCACGACGATAAAGCGCATGCAGGAGAGTAAACAGAAGGCGAATAAGAAAGACGATGTAACGGATGTTCCAGGACCTGTCGACATGGAACATATCATGCGCCGCCATGAGTCCAACTACGACTATCAGTTATTCCCAGACCATAGCATCTGCTATATGCAGTTCAACCAGTGCGTGAATGCGAAGGACTATCCTTTCGCACAGTTCCTCAATGATATGTTTGCCAAGATGGACGAGAGTGGTATCAAGACGCTGGTAGTGGACGCACAGTATAACAACGGCGGCAGCAGCCAACTCTGCGACGAACTGCTTCTGCACCTTTATCCCTTGGATAAGATGAAGCATTTTAGCACCTATCTGCGTTTCTCAGACCTCATGGCAGCATATAACCCAAGGATTGCCATAGCCAAGAAGAGTTGGGAGAACGACGGCCACAAAGACGAACTCTACCAGATGCCTGCACCCAGAACCCCTGCAGATTTCCAGCAGCCGAAGCTTTTTGAAGGCAAGGTAGTCTTCGTCATGGGCAAACGCACTTTCAGCAGTGCGGGCATGCTCTTTACCCTGGCCCGCGACAACCATATCGGCACCATCATCGGCACTACCTCTACCTTCTCACCCTCTCATTATGGAGAGGTTCTCCCTTACCGGCTACCCAATACGAGTGTTCTGGGCAGCATCTCTTGCAAGTTCTTTGCCCGTCCTAATGCTGCAATGGTGGATGACAAATGCATGACGCCAGATGTGAAGGTCAATCTTGACGACAAAGATGCTGCGTGGAAATATATTATTGATAATTATGGAAAAAAATGAAAATAGTATGAAACAGAAATTTTGTCAGAGTTGCGGCATGCCGCTAACCGAAGATGTCCTCGGCACGAATGCCGACGGCAGTAAGAACGAAGATTACTGCATGTACTGCTACAGGGATGGAAAATTCTTGCAGGACTGCACGATGGAAGAGATGATCGAACATTGTGCCCAGTTTGTTGGTGCAGTCAACGAGGGGTTGGAGAAACCCATCACTAAAGAGGAGTACATCGGCATGATGAAAACGTATTTCCCCCAGTTAAAGCGCTGGCGCAAAACGTTAACGATGAAGTCATGAATGTCACCCCCGCTTTGGCAGGCGTTAAAGAACTCATCGCACAGATGGCCGACAAACTGCCCATCGCTTACATCGCGTCAGTAGACCAAGAAGGATTTCCTTGGACTAAGGCCATGTTGAAGCCACGCAAGCGTGAGGGCATCAAGACCTTCTACTTCACCACCAACACATTCTCAATACGTGTGGCTCACTACAAGGTCAACCCCAAGGCCAGCATCTATTTCTGCGATGCCAAAGGCTTCAAGGGTATGATGCTGCGCGGCACGATGGAGGTGCTGACGGATGCCGCCTCGAAAGAAATGATCTGGAACAATGGCGACGAGCAGTACTATCCTGGCGGTGTAACCAATCCCAACTACTGCGTGTTGAAGTTCACCGCCACCGACGGTCGCTTCTACAGTGATTTCTATCCGCGTAGTTTCGTGATTGAGTAAATGATTACGAAAGCAAAGGCTGTGAGGTCAAGACACTTGCTGAGTACCAATGAAACATCTGCCGAATATCCTGTCGTCGCTCCGAATTGCGGGAGCTGTTGCTCTGTTGCTGTGTGATGTTGTAGGAACAACTTTTTGGGCGCTTTATGCGCTCTGCGGCATCAGCGATATAGCCGACGGGGGGCTGGCTCGGAAACTAAAGTGCGTTACCAAGAGGGGAGCATTGTTGGATAGCGTGGCAGACATCTGCTTCGTAGCTTGTTGTGTTTGGAAACTCCTGCCGATACTCGAACTGCCACAATGGCTCTGGCTATGGGCAGGGGTAATTGTCGCGATTAAAGCCGTGAATCAGCTTTCGGCACTTGTGATGTACGGGCGCTGTTGTTTTCCTCACACCACAGCGAACAAGTGGGCGGGGTTTCTGCTCTTCATTGCAGTCCCCATGACATTTTACACCGCTATCCCCCTCGCCATCGTCGCCTCCGTCGCCACGTTTGCCGCAATTCATGAGAACTATTTCATACGAACAAGAAATAATATGAGAAAGATAGTTACATTAGTTTGTGCATTGGTTGTGACGTCGTGCTGGGCGCAAGAGCCAATAAGCGACAGTACCAGCTTTGGTGCTTGCATCATGCGTGATGGCTCTATTGTTGGCATTAACGAAAACGAGCGTTTTGCCATGCATAGTGTGATGAAGTTCCCGCAAGCTTTATATGTCGCCGATTACCTGAGTCGGAAAGGGTTGACTCTTGATGACACGATCGTTGTCGAGAAAGCAGACCTGATGCAAGACACATGGTCGCCAATGCTGAAACAATTTGAAGGTAAAGGGACCTTTTCGTATGCGCAACTGCTGGAATTGTCTCTCGGACAGAGCGACAACAATGCCAGCGAACTCCTTTTCAAGTTTTGCGGTAGGCCCAAAGCGGTAGAGAAGTACATGAGAAAACTTGGATTACGCGATATCCATATCCGCATGACAGAGGAACAGATGCACAAGAATCCAGCAAAGGCTATCGAAAATAGTTCCA
>DGTJ01000102.1:0-1706 GCA_002393725.1 Prevotella sp. UBA4339
GATTTCGCCATCAATGTATTTAACCCAAATCGGTCGTTAGGTCCAATTAGTTCGGGTGATGTCAAAGTTTTCAGTTGTTCTCCAGAGTCCAAGGAATGCCTGCCGCTGATTCATGGTTCTCACGAGACGCAAAATATTTTTATCTCCTTTCTTTTCGAGATATGCAGGAATACTGAGTATCTTGTATCTGATAGTCTTGAGGAAATGGCTCTTCTTAGAGTTGACAATTGCATGTCTGAAGAGACTGATGAAGTTGTACGCCATGATAATAAAGGAGTCGCAGGCTTCGGTAGCCCAGAAGTCCTGGGAAGAGAACTTGTCAGCAGAGAAGTCGTACTTGATTTCCTTGATTCTGTTCTCAGAGTCAGCCCTTCCGCGATAGAGGTCGTAGACGGCCTTTGCGGGCAGTGTCAGTGAGGTGACGAAGCAACTGTAGCGGTAGTTCCCGAGTTCTGCCACGTCAGGAAAGAGTTCCATCTGTTTGGGTTTCTTGATCTTCTTTATCTTCTTGCCAGCAGCCTTGGGTCGTTTGTCTATTTCCTGCCTAACCATGATGATGCGACGCGGCATCTTCCAGTCCTGTGCCTGATAGGTACTCTCCGCAATATGAATGCCATCTGCCACCTCCGTCCATTTTGCCTGCGAAGCCAGTTGTATCTTGATGGAGTTATTGAAGCGGCATGCTACGATATAGGACAGGCGCTTCTCTTCCAGACGGTCGAATATCTCACCGCTGAAGAAGCCGCTGTCCATTCGCACCAGTCCCACCTTCTTGCCCTGAAGCCGATCCAGCGTGTTGTCGAGAAACGCCAAATAGTTTGTAGAGGCTGATGTGTTTCCCGGACGCAGCCAATAGTTAGCGATCATGCGGAGATCGGCCACAAATGCCAGCAGTGGATGATGCGACTTGCGACCTGGACGCTTGGGATTGTAGCCCACGGCAGCACCCTCCTGCTCACCGCAACGCTCCATTACTGTTGAGTCGAAGTCGAGCGTGTAGTTGTCAAAGCACAACTCGGAGAAGAACCAACTGTATAAGGAATCAAACACACGCTGGTTGATAGTCTGAGAGAACTTGTTGAAATAACGCTGATAGGCACGATGGTCAGGCCCTTTCTCGTAGCCCATCAGGTGGCAGAGCGTAGGGTCGAAACGAACAATGTCAAGGTGATTGTAACAACTTGCGCCACACCAGACTCCCGTGAACAAACCGTATATCAGTTGCTCAGGGCTCTTGCCACGATTGGAACCCTGTTGAGGTAATCCAACGGATGACAAGGCTTCCTTGAAGTGACAATTGTCAAGCATTTTGTAAAGCAGCGACACACCACCAAAGGCTGTTATCTCTTTTGCCGTGAAGGCTATCTCCAGGTCTTTCATCATAACATTGGCTCTTAATCCGTGGCAAAGTTAATAAATAACTGAATAACAACCAAATACAAAGGCTACTTTCTAAGGCGACCTTAGAAATGGCTAAAATTCAGCCTAACGACCGATTTGGGATTAAAGCGAAGTTGAACCAAATAGAGACAACATCTCAATGTTTTAAAAAAGGACTTCTAAGCCCTTTGTCAAGCCCTTGGCAAGTATATAGCAAGCTCACAAAGCTTGCTTAAGCTTGTGAACCCCTTGCCAACACCTTGGCAACTCCTTGGCAAATCCTTGCCAACACCTTGCCTATGGTCGCATAAATACCCACTCGAGTC
>DGTJ01000102.1:1827-24771 GCA_002393725.1 Prevotella sp. UBA4339
ATCGTTTGAGCCGAGTGAATTGATCGTTTGAGCCGAGTGAATTGATCGTTTGAGCCGAGTGATGTAAATTGACCCCAAAAACCGTGAGTTGACTCAAACACGGGTTAGTCAGGTTACTGCCTCTACTCCTTGTAGATTTTCATCAGGAGCAATCCGATGAAAATCCATAGTATCTCCCTTACTCTGCAGATAATGCTGACGAAGATGCCAAGGGCTGCTGTGAGACCCATGACGGCTATTGAGATGACAAAGCCGCCCTCTTGAACACCAAGCTGCATGGGCAGGAATCCGATGAGATTGGCCAGCAGGGTGGTAAACGACAGGATAAGGATAGAATGCAGGAACGTAAGGGTAAGCCCAGACAATCCACCGCCGCAGTCGATTCCAAACAGCAGGAGCATAAACATAATCTCTAAACTCTGAACGATACGAGACAAATACTCAAGTAAAAGACTGTAATAGAAAGACCGCTTATCCTGCTGATGTAGAGATGCAATGTGCTTGTCAACATTGTGAAGAGCCTCGCTATGTCGGTCAAGCATACGGGCACTCCAATTGTGAAGACCTGGTATCTTTCCTATTCCTCGTAAAGTCTTAATGACAAGCCCGTATCGGTATCCACGCGAGAATAGGTAGAAAGCGATAAGGCAGAACACCGTGATAATCAGTAGCACTACGGCAGTTCCTGATGTAAATGGCAGGTCACCGATGGCAGCAAGTGCGAGATAGAGGAATATTGTGGTGAACCACAGCCAAAAGTGGGCAAAGATATGCATCATCGCATAGAGTATTACCGATGAGGCTGCTCGCTGGTTGCCTATGTCCTTTGACAATTCGACTATACGGTATGGCTCCCCTCCAAGACCGCCAACAGGAGTAGCATAGTTAAGGGCATAGCCTGTGATTGTCAGTCGGAAGATACGCCAGAAACTGACATGCTCCCCTTCGTTCAGCTGGCATTTGATAATCTCCATCCAGGCAAGAGCGTTTATACCGTAGATGATAATCCAAATACCGAAGATGGGAATAAGCCAGTAGCCGGCATGACAGAGATGATGCCACAATTCTATGAAACTGACATCGAAAGTCAGCATCATCACCACAACGGCTACTACACCAATGATGAAAAACAGGTTGTTTATACCTTTCTTTGTCATAGTTTATCAGCTATTCGGCTACAGAATCCTTCATGCCGGCGGCGTACATACTCAGTGAGCAAGCCCATGGCGAAAATCTCAAAGATAAAAAACTCTGCTGGCAGGTCGATAAGTATGAATACGAAAAGCCAGAAAGATCGGAAGTTGAAAGTAAGTAGACCATTCCAAGGCATTAAGGCCAGTGATTCGCGATGAATTTCCTCACGGATATTCTGAGGAAGTTGGTCTGGACTGCCATATTTCTCTCGGATGCTTTTCATCAGACGCTGAAACTGAGGGGTGGCATCTTCTTGCTTTTTAGTGTAATCGATATAAGACTTCTGGAAAATCCTCTCATATTTTGGCGTTTTCTCGTCCATCTGATCGTAGATTTCCTGTTGGCGGACAGAACTGTCGAGTTCACTGCCCTTTTCACCTTTTAAGAAGAAGAGATGTACTTGGATATAATAGTCCGCCAATCGCTGTTGTGCAGCAATGCCCAGAAATCCTGACATCAGGCCGAGTACGAAAACTACAGTTGTGGCAATAAGAGCATTCTGTGGCGTATCGCTGATGCCCAACCATCCGAACTCCAGGCTATGGTGTTGATAGAATCGCCATACCATACCAAGATATATAGGCGTAAACCATACAAAACCGGCCAGTCCGTCGAGAATACGTCCTACCTTGCTCTTTTTGCCTGTCATGCGAGCCAATTGACCGTCAGTACAGTCCAGAATGTCGGCCACCATGAGCAGTAAAATGGCGAGGAGGTTAAGGGCAAGACCTATGGCTCCTTCATAGTAATAACTGCCATGGGCAAAGAATACACAACTGCCAGCACCGATGAACATTGAAAGGATGGTCACGGTGTTGGGATGGATATCAAAATAGGCGAATCCCTTTGCACAATAATAGCATAAAGGTCTTATTACATGAAGGTCGAGCCAGTCTTCTGTCTCGACTGATTTCATCGACTGATAAATTTTTTCATTCATATTCTTGACAATTAGACATTTAGACAATTAGACATGTAGACTGAGATTTAGAATGTAAGTCTGAATATGTATCTTATGCCCCATTTGGTGCTGGTAGGCAGCTCAAGGTAGTTCAGGCGTCGTACGTACTCTACATGGATAATCTTGAATATGTTGTGTATGCCGAAAACTACCTCAACATAAGGTTTCTTAGTGTCCATCACGTAGCAACCTTCAGGGAACCACATTAGTCTGTCGCTGCCTGCATTTTCAGGAGCATATGGGTTGTTCTTATCGCTGAGACCTCCCCAAAGCGTGTTCACTGCTATATATTCACGCCATTTCAGATGACGGATAAGTGGTATGCGGTTGAAGATCTTTCCGTTGAGGTCCCATGAGAGCATCATAGATGCGTAACGGTCGTTCATGAACTCCATATTGTTGATGAGATTGAACATCTCTTCCTCGATGATAAACGACGTGTTGGCGATAGGGTGTATCAGCAGAGGGTATGGAACCTGGTTCCATTGAATACCAGCTTTGAGGAAAAGGTCAACCTTTCCCCAGCTGTTCAGCCAGAAACGTTTGTAAATCTTCGCCTCAGTGAGGTTATAGTTATAATCTCCGCCAAGAACGTTGCGGAATCCCATAGTGTGGCTTAGGCTCAAAGCTGGGGCATCTTTATTGATGGTGATGCGACGTTGCTTGTTGTTGATATATGTCTCATCAGGAGCATAGCGCAGTTCTGCGAACAATTCAGTTGTGCGCAGAAACTCGCGATGAGCCTTGAGGTCACCGGCGTATTTTATCTCAGGCTGGTTGAGCTTCCTGAAAGACATTGCCCCTACAGGCTGCTGCTCCTCTGTCTTGAAAGTAAGAGTGGTACGCAGGCCACCGTAGGCTTCGTATATATAGGAAAGCTTTTGCCGGTTGCTCAGTATCATTTTGTCGATACCTGTCCACTTGAATGCAACGAGAAAATTATCCTTATCGGTTGGCAGATATCTGTCACTCGGAGAACTTACATCATAGGTGCTCTCTACCTCAATCGTTCTCTTAGGATATTCCCAAGGCATGTAGATCTTGTCGATTAGAGAGTAGGTGAATGTCGCTCCGTAGTAGTTCTTATGACTTCCCCAGCCGTGTGCATAGTATGCCTTTCCGAAGATGCGTTTATGCAAGTTTCCTGTCGTTTGGAGACTCAGTCGGTTGCGCCATCCATCGAACTTGTTTCTTGTAAGCATAGTGTTTACGGGGGCAATGTCAATCTTGTTTGGAGTGCCTGTCTCAATGGAGTTCTCGATTAGGGCATTAAGACCCGTCATGAAGTACTTGAAGCCCTTGATGTTCTGGATGTTCTTGACGAAGCTGCTCATTGAGTCCTCACTCTTGGTGAGTTCAACCTGGCGATATTGGTTCCAGAAGGACTTGTTGCGCATGCCTGCATCGGCTTCGCGCACTTCCGTTCGCTTGCCTTTGAAAAGCCGTTTGGGTAATGGGTCGAAGGAATAGCCCGTCATTCGTGTTGTCCTTATTACAATGCACTGCTTTATGAATTTGGCAAATTGTAATTCGGCTACCATGTCGTCGCGTGAGAGCACCCACTCTCCGTTGTCAAGCTGCTCATACTCTTGTTCTATACGCATGTTATGTACGAAGTTTACTGAAGTCTGCTTAGGCAGTGTCAGTTCGCACCGGCGTACGTGGTATGATGAGTCCTTAAGGATATACAAGTCGCCTCGGAATCCAAAGTCCATCTGGTTGTTGGGCAGGAAATGCAGATGAATGCATGAGTCACGTTCCACCTTTACGGTGTCCTCTATATAGAAGCGATAGAAACCAATAGCATCCTTGCCGATAGGCGATGTGAATGGATATTGTACCAGTCGGATTTGGTCATCGTAGAGGTTTACATCCGTGAAGACTTCTTTCATCACAACATTCAGGATATCACCTGTCTGGAAAAGGTCATTGATGCCTGATGACTGCTGACCTTGTATGATAGATTTCTTCTTTCCAGAAGATTTCTGCCATATCATTTCCGTTACGGTCTCATCGACACTTATTGGCAGAATGAGCTTGTTGTTGTATTGGCATACCTCTACTTGTTCCTTCAGCCAGGGAGTGCTTGAAAATGGCTTCTTCTCCAACTGTTCAGGGGTGATGTCATTTGCACCAAGGGTAAGTTTCTCGTACTTGTCATAACGATAGTAATCGTGATTTGACAGGTCGGAAAGTTTTTTGGCAGCTATGACTTTCTTCATCAGTTCCACGGCAGGATTGTTCTTACGGCTGTATCTGCCTCTCTTGGCGTGGATGGTGACTTGTTTGAGCTGACGATTGTCTGGCTTCAGCTTGATGTTCATACGCGAATTGTCACCTTCACTGATTGTTATGTCTTGTGCAATGTATCCTACAGCACTGTAAGTGATTGTCCATCCGTTGTGTCTTGCAATGGAATAACGTCCCTCAATGTCTGCTACTACAGCCACATGATGACCCTTGTAGACAACACTGGCGTAAGGGATGCACTCACCTGTCTCTGCATCGGAAACGACACCAGTCATATTCTGCGCACTGAGATGCAAAAACATCATCAGCAACAGTAATGATATATAATTACGCTTATTCAAAGTTAAACTTGCTAAATTCATAATCAGTAAATCCTCCGTCACGCTCAACGAATCTCAGTAACTTGAAAGCAGAAGTCTTCATATCGAGCACAAGGACGAATTTGGAATACATCATTCTCTTCTTTTTCTTAACTTTGTTAATTATAGGAGTGATGGTGATAGAAAGAGATGTACCCGTTTTCTGGATAGACACGTCTGGAAGTTTGGAGATGTCGGTTGTGCCTCCATTGATAACACTTGATAGAACGGTATGGAAAGTGGCGAACTGAGGGTTTTTCCTACTGTCAGTGGAATGTTCCTTGCCATTGACGGTCATTGTGAATCTGGTGCCCTTCATTAGCAGCTTGTCGAGCCCCTCATTTGTAGATATGCTCACCATGTCTGGGTGCATTATAAATGCTCCGCCTGTGGTGACGATATCTTTCTTGAGTGATTTCTTATGTATAATTCTTGTGACGTTTGCACCTGCCTGCTTGAAGTTCTTATAGCGGGCACATGCCTTCTGGAAGTCCGACTGCTGTGCTGTTGCACTAATGCTGATGAATATGCTCATCAGCATCATTATATTTCTAATTATTCTCATATTCTTAATAAATTCTTAGATGTCTAAAACGAAATTAAGTATATAATCCTCCGTTGATTGAAATTACATTGCCTGTGATGTATCCGGCATTTGGTGATACCAGGAACGCTACGAGATCAGCGACCTCCTCTGGTGTCCCAAATCGGTTGGCGGGAATAGTCTTCTTAAGAGCTGCCTCGTCAAGCCCTTCTGTCATATCAGTCTTAATAAAGCCTGGAGCTACGGCATTTACTGTGATTCCACGACGAGCGACCTCTTGTGCCAACGCTTTTGTGGCAGCAATGATTCCTCCTTTGGCTGCAGAATAGTTAGTCTGCCCAGGTAAACCTTTTATTCCACTTACGCTGGCCATGTTGATTATACGTCCGAACTTATGCAGCTGCATAGCAGGAAGTAGTGGCTGTGTTACGTTGAAGAAGCCTGACAGAGTGATGTCCAATACACGATGCCAGTCACTCTCAGGCATCAGCGCCAGCACATTGTCACGACGTATGCCTGCATTGTTGACTACTACTTCAATATAATCATTGGGATGGTCTTTCTGCCATGCTTCTATTGCAGTTTTGGTCTGCTCTGAATTGCTCACGTCAAAGGGGAGTAACTCACCATTTCCACCAATCATCTCCAGAGTGTTCTTTGCTTCCGCGTCATTACTGGCATAATTGATGATAACCTGATAGCCCATGTGGGCTAGTTTCACACAGATGGCACGTCCGATGCCTCGACTGCCGCCTGTAATTAGTGCATACTTACTCATATTACATTTCTTTTTGTTGTTACAGATTAATTATGTTGCGTGTGTGCTCAGGACCAAGTATCTCAGCACAAGTAAGAACAGCTGTCATCATTACTCCCTCTATCCCATGAAGCGTCAGATTCTGGCCCGTGAGCAGCAGGTTGGGAATTGGGGTACGGGAAGAGAGAATCGTGAGCATGTTTCTGTAGTCTTTTCTCATGCCATAAGCAGAACCTTCAGGGGTTAGGTTATAGTCACGCCATGTCAGAGGACTGCTGGTGTATTGTGCAGTTATCATATTGCTGAGTCCTGGTATCTGGGTCTCTGCTAATTCTATGCACTCACGGGCAACCTGCTGTTTCATGGCCTTGTAGTCCTCGCCGCGATGTCCAACAGTAGTATTCTCCCATCTCTTGCAGCGATCCCACGTCATGTGTGTCAGCAAGTCTATCTGGGTGGCATATTTGCCCTCTTTGGGAACAAGGCAACTTGCCATAACCCTGTCTATAGGTTTATTCTCGTCGGAAGGCTCCCAAACATTTGCTTTACGGTAAATGAACTTGTTATGATTAAAATATTCCAACGTCTGAGGCTTTAGCACTAGTGATACTGTAAATGCTCCTATAGTGTTTTCCAGACTGGACATCCTCTTCCTGAAAATCGGTTTCAGACGGCTGCTCTCCTTAATCAGTTGGAAGGTGAGGGTAGGGTGTATGTCACTGATGAATATATCGCCTTCATAAGTTTCTCCGTTGGAACATCTAACGGCTGTGATATGACCGTCGCGTTCAATCATCTCTTCGGCCTCTGCCTCGCAGATCAGTTCACCACCGTTTTCACGTAAATGACTTACTAATTTGTCCACCAACATGTTCCCATTGCCCTTCAGGCGCCAGCTGCTTGAAATATAGCTACTGTTGCTGTGTGCAAAAGTGAAAAGTGGCAATGACTCTTTCTTAAGTTCCATCTTTATAGACGAACCGGCGAGAACGTTTATGAGCAGGGGATCATTGAAAGTCTCTGTAAGATAGTCGTAGGCATTCTTCCCAAAGACATCCATTAAGACCTCGGTGGTAAATGGCTTGCGATTGACATCTTGCAGCATTTCTACGTATTTGCGTAGATTATCTTTCTCTTTGGGGAAATATTGCGCCAAAGTGTCAACGAAATTATCGTAGCCAGAAGCTATGGGATAGGTATCGCCTTCAATAGTGATGAGATCGAAACCTGAATCGTCCATACGGTGCCAGGGGAGATCCATCAGTCCCAAATAGGAGAATATATCGTAGATGCGATGACCTGGGGTAAGTCCGCCCACATAGTGTAAACCAGTATCAAAACTGAGACCGTCTTTGCGCCGGTAGCTCTGCATACTGCCTCCAGGTTGTATTTGTCGCTCAAGTATCAGGACACTCTTGCCCTTCTGAGCAAGTCCTGCACCACAAACAAGTCCTCCGAGACCACTGCCTATTATGATTATATCGTATTTCAATTCTTTTGTTTCTCTATTATTCTGAATATTGCAGGTTGCAGAACGTATGACAGGACTACTGCCGACAGGAGTCCGACAAGCGTAGAGAATCCCACACTACGTATTGCAGGATGACCTGCTAATAACATGCTACTAACTGATGTAATGAGTACAACGGCACTGAGAAATATTGCCGTTTTGTGATATTTGAGCTTGCTGGTGTCTTTTGATGTCAGCCCGTTCATCACGAAGATGCTATAGTCTACTCCGATACCGAAAATAAACGTTGATATGATGATGCTTATCAAATTGAAACTGACATTGAATATGACCATTGCTCCCAATACTATCAACCAGCTGAGAAGTATAGGCATGAAACCCAGCAGAGTGTGCTTCAGGTTGAAATGGAATGACACTAATAGTACAATTAGTACAAACAGCATCGACAGCCATTGCAGTACATTGAAGTCATCGTTCATTTGTAGAAGCGTGTCTGTTGTATAATAATATGTGTCGAGCACTAGGAGATTGGGGTTGCTGGCTATGGCATCGCAGATACGGATATAGTCGCTCTCACTGCTTCTGACAGAGTCGTTCTGGCATCTAACAGATGTAAAGCAGAGATATTCGCCTCCATAAGACTCCTCCATGAGTGTTGACTGAAATCCCGGTGGTATCAGTCCTGTTGCATATAGGGAGTCTGGCTCGTAATCGCGCGTGGCCATTTCGAAGAAGGTATCGAATGCTTCTGGATTAAGTTCTGCCTGTGGGGCAGTCTGGGCTATCAGACTGCGTACTTTTGCAAGGCGCTCAGGTGTCCAGAATGCTTTCCATGCATCAATACGTTCCTGCTGGATGCGCATTGGTACGAATATCTGATTTGTATGCGTATAGCTCTTTACCAGCCCCAACTGCTGAAGTGAGTCGAGCTTATGGTCGAGAATGGCAAAATTCTCAATGGCTTCCTCCATAGTATTGCCCTCACTGGCAAAGTATTTCGTCTTGTCGCCTGTGTAGGTCTTGTCACGAAGAAGCTGCTCCGAGTACTCTGTCATATCGTCAAGATAACCAAGATTATGCATGTCTGCATCAAATCGTGTTCCCCCGATGAGATATGCTCCTATACCAACGGCAGCCACAAGTATCACTGCTGCCAGCAGTGGTTTCTTCCTGTCGAGCGGATAGTCATTAATCTTGTCGATGAATCCAAATTCTTCCTTTCCCTCGCGGTATTCTTTATCTTCCTTCAGCATCAGTGGCAGATATGTCAGCGAGAACATCGTCGTGCCCAAAATAGCAAATGCTGCAAACAGTCCGAAATCCTGTAGTAGAGAGGTGTTGATGAATATAAGTCCTGCAAAGGAACCTATGGTCGTAATGCATCCTAACCATACTGGCTTTACCTGATCACGGAGCATCTTCTCTACATTGTTGACATACTTCTGGTGTGTCAGTACATGCAGTACGTAACTAAGCGCAACCCCAAGTACAACGCCTCCGATAGCTAGTGCCAATAGAGAGAATTCACCCTTTATCCAGTACATCATAGCCAGTCCGAACAATGTCCCAAATATTACCGGCAATAGAAGCAGTGGTATCGTATCCCATCTTCGGAAACAAAACAGAAGGAATATCAATACAAGGATCAAAGCACCTGTGATGGTAGTTGTCAGGTCTTTTTTTATCTGTGTCGAATTATAGAAACCGCTGGCAGGGGTGCCATGATAGCTGATGCGAACATCAGGATGGCTCTTGCTGAACTGATCTATCTGATCGTTGAGCATCCTGAACAATGCCGACCCCTGCCCAGTGTTGGTAGATGAGAACCTTGGTGTGATAAAAGCTATACATACTGTAGAGTCAGGAACAAAAAAATGATTGTCGACAGTATGATAATTACCAGCACTCATAAGTGGCTCCATCTGCTTTGCTAATACACTGCGCATTCCCATGGGGTCCATCTGGATTAGCTCTGGAAACATTCCTCCAATCTCACTTAGCAGATCATCGTGATTCTGTTGCATCTGCTGAGTGAAATGCTCTCGAGTAAGCAGAGAGTCAAAGTGTGCGTATGCAGAGCTGTCAATGTATGCAGGAAGGTGCTCGGTCAGATAGTCTATGCCATCAGGCATCAGGTCGTCATCGATTTTGTAGAAAATATCACCAATTGTGTGAGATGCGGAGTCTCTCATTACCAGAGAATCGATGAAGTCATCGCATACTCCAATAAGATTCTCTGTCCCCTTGCCTTCGAAAAGCAAGAATGTCTTGTCTTTGATCTTTAAGTCGGCAAAGGCGAGTTTTGTCGTGCCATCTTCATTTTTCGATGATGGCATCAATTTGTCAATATCTTCTTCCAGATGTATCCGTGTTGCAAAGAATCCGAAAAAGAGGAAAATTGCAACCATCGAAAGCCAGTAGACAGCCTTGTGACTACTGAAGAATTTATTGATTCTGATAAATAACTCCGTCATATCTGAGAAATCTGTGACTATTGTTGCATGAATATCTTTAGCTGAGCCTTGGCAATCATCTTATCGCCTACGTAGCTCTCACCCGTTGCCATCGTCACATTACCAAAGGTGAAACCAAATTCGATGTTAGTACTTATTTTTTCGCCAATATTTGGACGGCGATTGCATTCGAAATGTTTTATTTCTCCTATTAGTCCTATAGGAGGGTTGACAGTATTTTGCTCCAGTGCCTGAGATCCCATCAGGGCAGAACATGACTGTGCTATATGCTCTATCAGTCCCGTCTCGGCCATAGTCTCATCTGGCAAAATAAAGTAGTTCCCCTTGAGGACGGTCAGGGTGGTGACGGCATGTGTACCGTCACTCACCTCTATCTCGTCCATCATCATAAACGGCTCTCTCTGAGGAATGAGCCTTTTAATATCTTCGCCTTTTATCTTCACAATCCAAGGTCTTTAAGCGGCCATGTGCTGCTCGATATAATCGTAAAGATCGTTGAAGGTCTGAATCTTATGCAGTTCGTTGACAGGAATAGTTATCTTGTAGTTGAACTGCAACAGTGCAACCATGTCAACAAGGCTCAGGCTGTCAAGCATAAGGGTCTCCTTGACATTAGCCTCAGGGGTGATTTCACTTACTTCTACTTCAAATTCGTTGGCGAGCAGGTCATTAACGTGCTCAATGATTTCATTTCTTGTCATAATCTTATTTGATATTAATTTGTTAAATTCAAAGATTTCTTATTATTAGTGTGGAATTGGTTCCTCCAAATCCGAATGAATTGCTAAGGAACTTGTCGAAGTGTATCTCCTTCGTCTCGTTAAGAACGTTGATACAACATGTCTCGTCATCAGGATTCTCAAAGTTTATGTTTCCTGCAATAAAGCCGTTCTTCATCATGAGCATTGAGTATATAATCTCTGATGCGCCTGCCATCCACATCTCATGACCCGTTTGGCTCTTAGTTGATGTAACGGGAACTTTGTAATCACCAAATATCTGTGCAATAGCCAATGCCTCGCGGGCATCTCCGATCTTTGTTGACGTAGCATGAGCATTGACATAGCCAATTTCACTTGGGCTTATGCCAGAGTCTTTTAGGCACAGCTCCAGCGAGCGGGCCGGACCTGCAACATTTGGCGTAGAGATGTGGTCGCCATTTCCGGAAAATCCCCATCCTATGATCTCTGCCAAGATAGGAGCACCGCGGCGTACTGCACTTTCATAGCTCTCAAGAATCACGGTAGCAGCTCCACCTCCAGGAACCAGACCATTGCGGTCACGGTCGAATGGACGGCTGGCCTTTACGGGGTCATCGTTAATTGCAAATGATTGAATTCCGTCGAAGGATGCTACACCATACATGTTTGCTTCCTGTGCACCACCGCAGACTACGCATTCCTGCAGGCCGCTGCGGATAAGAAGAGTTCCAAGTCCAATAGATTGAGAACCGCTTGCGCATGCAGCTGACGCTGTCAGGTTAATGCCCTTGAGATGGAATAGACAAGCGAGGTTCATTGTCACAGTCGAGTTCATCGACTGGAAAATTGCACCGCTTCCGCAAGCAGCTGTGGAACCAGCCTGGCGGAACTTATCGAGAGATACCATAGTTGCCTCTGACACCGAGTCATTACCATAGATGATTCCGACTTCGTGCTGGTCGATATAGTCCTGATCCAGCCCCGCTGCTGCAAGTGCGTCTTTTGTTGCCATATATGCATACTGGGCTTCTTCCGGCATAAACTGTCTCTGATTACGGCCGATAAGCGGCTTAAGGTTTGGAATTGGAATATTTGCCGTCAAGGGTGAACGGAATCCTGCGTCGATACGCTCCTGGCTTTTTACAATACCGCTCTTACCGTCATAAAGTGACTGTCTCACCTCATCGAGGGTCGTTCCTAAGCACGACCATATTCCCATTCCTGTAATTACTACTCTTTCCATATTGTTTTATGTCTAAAATTTCTATTAGTCTGTCGTGATGTCTTTCTTGTAGCATCGGCGACGCTTCACCAATTGTGGTTTCAGAGGCTTCCATTGTGACAACTCCCTGATGTTGTCCTCCAGTTGTGGACCCGTCTCTGCCCATTTGAAGCCATAACTATTGTAAATTGGTATAAGATCGTCGAAAAACAATGCGTTTATTCCAAGTCCCTGAAGATCTGGCCTTACTGCTATGAGCAGCATTTCTGCATTATCTTCAGGTTTCCATTTCAGTGCTTTCAGAAGATGATACCATCCCATGGGGAAAAGGCTTCCGTTGGCCTTTCGCATGGATTTAGATAAGCTGCCCATAGTTATTGCCACACCAACAACTTCATTCTGTGCGTTTACCACAACAGGTATCAATTTCTTATCTATAATCTTAAGATATGTGTGCAGGAAATGGTCGATTTGCTCGTCAGATAGTTTAGAGAACCCAAAAAGTGGAGCATACGCCTCATTTAAGAGGTCAAACACTTTCTTACCATATCCTTGCCTATACACGAGATCATTATTTACCTTTATAACTCGCAGTCCCATCTGCTCCTTCGCATACTGCGCTACTCGGCTGTATCTGCCTGGTATCTCCTGTGGAATATTAATATGTATTTGAACCCAGTCAACCTCCTTGGAAAAGCCGAGTTTTTCCATATGACGTGGATAATATTCCGGATTGTATAGAGTATTGATAGACCCCATCATGTTAAAATCTTCGACAAGCATTCCTTCTTTGTCGAAATCCGTTATTCCCAGTGGCCCGTGAATTGTATCCATGCCCTGATCGGCTCCCCATTTGCATACAGTGTCAATCAGTTCCTTAGATACTTCCAGGTCATCAATGAACTCAATCATGGAGAAGCGTACATTCTTCCTTTTCCAAGTGTCGTTGGCTTTGCTGTTTATTATTCCAACGATACGGCCAACGGGAACTTCGTCCTTATATGCTACGAATGGCTGGATAATGGAGAATATCATCCCTGGGTTTTTCTTCGGTTTGAAGAGATTCCTGACATCACTGTCTAAGTCGGGGACATATTGTTCACATCCCTTATAGATGATTTTCGCAACTTTTATGAAATCATCCATTCTCTGTCTGTTATCAGCTTTTAAGACGTCTATTTTTTTCATCTCCTACTTTCTCTTTCTTATTTTCTCCTCCCAGTCCTGTATTCCAATGGAGTCATGCCTGCTTCATCGCGGAAATACTGCCCGAAGAATGACGGATTTGGAAAGCCCATCTGGTTGCTAATCTCTTTTATGGACATATTGGTCGTCTTCAGCAGTGTATAGCATTGCTCCATCACGCTGTCTGTAATCCATCTCATGGGCGATTTCCCGCTGACTCTGGTGCATACCGTAGAAAGGTACTTGGGGGTTATGTAGAGTCTTTCAGCATAATAAGACACCTGACGGCGTTTATGTTGCTCGTGACCTAATAAGACAAGAAACTGGTTGAAGATTTCTTTGTCGCGATCTGTTGATGTATCGATGACTTTAGATGTGCTTTCTTGCCTTAATAGTTGTTCGCATACTATTAGAAGTAGTGTGCGCAAGAACGACATTGTTATTTCACTTCCTAATTTCAAATCGCCCCCCTGGAATATTGCAAGAGAGTGGTCGCGCAAAATGTTTGTCCATCGCTTACCATCTATAACAAATGTCTCCTGCATATATATGGCGCTGTTCCAGATTCCTATCTGAGGACCAAGAATTGTCCTAAGCATCTTGTCGCTGACAATAAGTGACGACACTTCCACATCAGTACTCACCATCATTGGATGTAGCAGTTTTTCGGTTGGGATCAATATGAGCTGCCCCTCATGAGCCTTCAACTGCTTCCCACCTCCGATTTCAAGCAATAGCCTCCCTTTACGGCAATGAATTATGGCATTATGTTCCATTTTTATCGCCGAAGATGTAGATATCTTTTGTATGTCTTGCAGACCTTCTAAAAACCAGATACCGTCGGCTATTCTTTTTGCGACGTCCTGATTGTCTAACAGTCCTTTAGTGTCAGCCATTTACCTTGAATTTTTAAAATCGGCTGCAAAATTAAACATTATAATCCAAATTTCGACGTTCGTTTCTTCGCTAATAATGTTCTGCTGCGATTCCTTGATATAGATTAAGGCTGCATTTTGTAAGATGACGGTAAGCAAAAAATGGTATTGGCGATTATGTTTTTGAGGGAAAAATGTCGAATATTTCCCTTAGTGTACAATAAACAATGTTAAAATGGATTTGTGTCTTGACTATGTTATTTTATATTTTTGTATCTTTGCAGTCCGAAAAGTTAACATGCACTTCGCTTCTGTCGTTGTGCATATGATAGGAGAATTATAAAATCACAATAGGTTTAATTATGAAAATGAATAAGATTTTGATGTTTGCCGCTGCAGCGATGATGCTTGCATCATGCGGTGGTGGCAGTGGTCGCCCTACGTTTGGCGACAATGAGTTTCCTGTAGTGGCAGTAGGAACATCCAGTGCGTCCTTGCAGACTTCTTACCCTGCAACGATTAAGGGTGTACAGGATGTGCAGATCAGTCCTAAGGTTCAGGGATTTATCCGTCAGATCAATGTTAAGGAGGGCCAGACTGTTAGTGCGGGTCAGGTGTTGTTTGTACTCGACAATGTTACTTATCAGGCACAGGTGCGGCAGGCTCAGGCCTCTGTGAATACTGCTCAGGCATCATGTAACACAGCCAAACTGAATTTTGAGAATTCCAAGAAGCTCTATGAGAGTGGTGTTATCGGTGACTTTGAGTTACAGTCAGCTACAAATAGTTTTGAGAGTGCTAAGGCTGGTCTGGCTCAGGCTCAGGCAAGCTTGGCGTCTGCCAATGAAATGCTCAGCTATTGCTTTGTGAAGAGTCCGGCCGCAGGAGTGGTTGGCACACTGCCGTTTAAGGTAGGTACGCTCGTTAGTGCTCAGAATGTACTGACTACCGTCTCTAATAATTCTTCAATGGAAGTCTATTTCTCACTGACAGAGAAAGATGCTCTTGCAATGTCGCAAACTGCCGGAGGACAGAATGCTGCAGTCAGTTCAATGCCAAGTGTTCAGTTGAAACTGGCCGACGGTACTGTTTACGGACATGAGGGTAAAGTGACCAAGATGAGTGGAGTGATAGATGCTGCTACCGGTAGTGTTCAGGTTATTGCCCTCTTCTCAAATCCTGAAAAGATACTGAAGAGTGGTGGTTCTGGTTCTATTATCATCCCAAAGAGCAATTCTGAGGCAATCATAATTCCTCAAAGTTGTGTTTCTGAAGTGCAGAATAAGAAGTTTGTCTATGTCTTAGGCAAGGACAATAAAGTGAAATATACTGAAATAAAAGTTGATCCGCAGAATGATGGTAACAACTATATCGTAACTGATGGCTTGAAAGTCGGTGACAAGTATGTTACCAATGGAATCACGAAGTTGAATGACGGCATGGAGATTGTGCCAATTACTCCAGAGAAGTACCAGCAGAAGATCAATGATCAGGTAAAGGCCATGAGTGCTGGCGATATCGTTGGAGCCATGAAGAAATAAGGATAATAGAAGTTAAAAAGAAGTAAGCAATGACTTTTACAACATTTATCAAGCGCCCGGTTCTGTCTACGGTGATCTCCATCGTTTTGGTACTCTTGGGCTTTATCGGGCTGGCTACGTTGCCTATCGAGCAGTATCCAGATATTGCGCCACCTACAGTTGTGGTATATACAAGTTATCCTGGTGCAGATGCAGAGACTGTTAAGAACTCCGTCATCGTTCCTCTTGAAGAGAGCATCAACGGTGTGGAGGGAATGGACTATATCTCGTCTACGGCCTCTTCTGGTTCAGCACAGCTCTCCGTATTGTTCCGTCAGGGAATGAATGCCGACATGTGTGCTGTCAACGTGCAGAACCGCGTTTCTCAGGCATTGGCTCTGCTGCCTGCAGAAGTTACACAGATAGGTGTCACGGTGATGAAGCGTCAGACGTCTCAGGTGCTTATGTTCACTTTGACATCTGATGGTCGTTATGACGACGAGTTCCTGACCAACTACAATAACATCAATATCGTTCCGGCCATTAAGCGTATTCAGGGTGTGGGCGATGTGCAGTCACCAGGTCTGAAGACCTACTCAATGCGTGTCTGGCTGAAACCGGATGTCATGAAGCAGTATAATCTGATGCCTTCGGATATTACAGGTGTGCTGGCAGAACAGAATATTGAGGCTGCTCCAGGTTCTTTTGGTCAGGAGAGTAATGTGGCTTACGAGTATGCCATGCGTTATACTGGCCGTCTTAAGACAGCAGAGGAGTTTGGAAATATCATCATAAGCAGTGATTCGAACGGAAATACGCTGAAACTTAAGGATGTGGCCAAGATCGAGCTTGGCGGTCAGCAGTATTCTGTGTCGATGAAGAACAATAATATCCCGTCTGTCATGGGTATGGTGCAGCAGATTGCCGGCTCTAACGCCAATGAGATTGCCAAACAGGTGAAGGCTGAGTTGGCGGAACAGCAGAAGCTGATGCCGCCGGGAATGTTCTATAAGATCAACTATGATGTTACGGAGTTCCTTTATGCATCTATTGAGGAGGTGGTGTTCACACTGTTCTTCACATTGTTGTTGGTGTTCCTCGTGATTTACATCTTCTTGCAGGACTGGCGCTCTACTCTTATTCCGTTGATAGCAGTGCCCGTATCACTGGTTGGTACTTTCTTCTTCTTGGAAGTTTTTGGCTTCTCCATAAACCTGCTGGTGCTCTCGGCGCTTCTGCTGGCTATCGCCATTGTGGTCGACGATGCGATTGTTGTCGTTGAGGCTGTGCATGCTAAGCTTGACCAAGGCTATAAGTCATCTCTCACTGCCTCTATCGATGCCATGAACGAGATATCCGGAGCTATTATCTCTATTACCTTGGTGATGGCATCTGTTTTCATTCCAGTATCGTTTATCGGTGGTACTTCGGGAACTTTCTACCGTGAGTTCGGTGTTACAATGGCCGTCAGTATCTTCATCTCGGCCCTTAATGCCTTGACGCTGTCACCTGCCCTGTGTGCCATCTTCCTGAAACCTCACGACAAGAATGGTCATGCGAAGAAGATGTCGGTGATCGACCGCTTCCATGCTTCGTTTAATACAGCTTTCACCACGACAACCAATAAATACAAGAATGTCGTTGAGAAACTTGTGCGTAAGCCGATAGCCATAGGCATCGCTGTGATACTGGGTATTGCTGTGCTGGCTACGACGATGATGACCACGAAGACCGGTCTTGTGCCTGATGAGGATACTGGTACCCTCTTCTGTACGATCTCTATGCCGCCTGCTACATCTGTAGCTCGTACTCGTCAGGTTATTAATCAGGTAGACTCAATCTTGGCTGCCGATCCCGCCATACTGAGCCGTGAGCAGATTCAGGGTTACAACTTTATCGCGGGTGCCGGTTCTGACCAGGCTACGTTTATCATTAAGCTGAAGCCATTCGCAGAGCGTCAGAAAGGATTCTGGTGGAAACTCAGTGGACTGTGGCAGGGTGATGGTATCTACCGTTTCTTCCTCAATCCGTATGAGTCAACCGGTGTGCTGGCACAGATCTATATCAAGACTGCACACATCAAGGACGCCTCTATTCTGGCCTTCGCTCCACCTATGATTCCGGGATTCTCTGCCAACTCAGGTATTTCGCTTGTGATGCAGGACCGTACCGGTGGTGATCTGACTCGTTTCTTCGAGATAGTTAAAGATTATCTCGTAGAGCTTAACAAGCGTCCTGAGATTCAGATGGCGCAGACCTCTTACAACCCGAACTATCCTCAGTACATGATATCTGTTGACGTGGCTAAGTGTAAGCAGGCGGGAATCTCTCCACGTGTGGTACTTACTACACTGCAGGGCTACTATGGTGGCCTGTATGCCTCTAACTTCAATGCTTACGGTAAACTTTATCGTGTAATGGTTCAGGGCTCTCCTGAGTCACGTATGACAGAAGAGTCACTGAATAATATATATGTACGCACAGGTGCGGGAATGTCGCCCGTGAAAGAGTTCTGCACGCTGAATCGTGTCTATGGCCCATCGAATATCAACCGTTTCAACCTGTTTACTTCTATCAATGTGACGGCAACTGTTGCCGACGGCTATTCTTCCGGTGAGGCTATCAAGGCTGTGCAGGAAGTGGCTGCTACAATGCTGCCTGCCGGTTATACATACGACTACTCAGGACTAACGCGTTCAGAGGCTGCTTCAAGCAATTCTACGGCTCTTATCTTTGTGCTCTGCTTTATCTTCATCTACTTGATTCTCTCGGCACAGTATGAGTCTTACATATTGCCGTTGTCTGTTGTCCTTTCTGTACCATTCGGCCTGGCTGGTGCATTCTTGTTCACACAGATATTCGGTCACTCCAACGATATTTACATGCAGATTTCGTTGATTATGCTTATCGGACTGTTGGCAAAGAATGCCATCCTGATTGTTCAGTTTGCACTTGAGCGCCGTCAGACGGGTATGGCCATCTCCTGGTCTGCCGTTCTTGGTTCTGCTGCTCGTCTGCGTCCTATCCTGATGACCTCACTGGCTATGGTTATCGGTCTGCTGCCGATGATGTTTGCGTCAGGTGTAGGCAAGAATGGTAACCAGACTCTTGGTGCTGCCGCTGTGGGTGGTATGCTCATCGGTACGGTTATTCAGCTCTTTGTCGTTCCAACGTTGTTTGTGATATTCCAGAGCCTTCAGGAGCGCATCAGTCCGATGAAGTTCGAGGATGAAGAAAACGAGGAGGTGGCAGCCGAGCTGGCTCAGTATGCACACTCAAAACCTGTTGATTATGAATTGGAGAAGTAATATGAAGAAAGTTATGGTCTATATGTCCGCAGCCATGCTGCTCAGCAGCTGCGGACTCTACAACAAATACGAGCGTCCCGACGTGAATGCAGAGGGCATAGTCCGTGATCCTGTGTCACTAACTGATACGCTGGCAGTACAGGACACCACATCGTTCGGTAACATGCCTTGGCGCAGTCTCTTTACCGACCCGCAGCTGCAGTCGCTTATTCAGCAGGGACTCGACAATAATCCGGATTTGCTTAATGCCGCTCTTAATGTCAAGATGGTCAATGAGGCCCTGAAGGTTGCCAAGCTGGCATTCCTGCCGTCTGTCGCAATCTCGCCGCAGGGTACGCTGACATCGTTCGACGGGGCTGCTGCCACGAAGTCTTATTCACTGCCGGTTTCTGCAAGCTGGAATGTCGACCTCTTCGGCAATCTTCTCTCTGTAAAGCGAAGTACCCAGATGCAGCTTATTGCTACCAAGGACTATCAGACAGTAGTGAAGACAAACATCATTTCAGGCATTGCCAACCTGTATTATACGTTGCTGATGCTCGATCGTCAGGTGGAGATCGTAACTGATATGGTACAACTTACGAAGGAGACCTGGGACAAGATGAAATTCATGCACGAGAACCGTGTTGGCTATCGCTCTACAGCTGTTCAGAGTGCCGAGGCTGCCTATTATCAGGTTCAGGCCCAGAAAGTAGACCTTCAGCGCCAGGTCCGCGAGATGGAGAATTCTCTCTCGCTGCTGCTTGGGCAGCCGGGACAGACGATACAGCGTGGCACATTTGCAGGGCAGAACCTTCCCTCAGAGTTCTCTACAGGTGTAGGTATCCAGATGCTTGCCAACCGCGCTGATGTACATGCCAATGAGATGACCCTTGCTCAATGCTTCTATGATGTAGAGACAGCACGCAGCCGTTTCTATCCTAACATCACTGTGACGGGTACGGCAGCATTTACCAATAATAATGGTATGGTCAATCCCGGCAAGTGGCTCCTCAATGCAGTCGGCTCACTCGTACAGCCTATCTTCCAGCACGGTCAGATAGTGGCAGGTCTGAAAGTAGCCAAGGCTAAATACGAGCAGGCTTATAACACTTGGCAGAACTCTGTGTACAAGGCAGGCAACGAGGTGTCGAACGCCTTAGTGTCGTATAACTCCTATGCAGAGAAGTCGGAACTTGACGGGAAGAGGGTCGCTGTGCTCAAGCAGAATGTCGAGGACACCAAGAAGCTGATGGAGTCGTCGAGCAATACGACCTATCTTGAGGTTATCTCGGCTCAGAGTAATCTTCTCAACGCTGAGATCTCTGAGGTAACAGACCAGTTCAATAAGATGCAGTCCGTCGTAAACCTCTATCAGGCTCTTGGCGGCGGTGCTAAATAAAAAAGACAATTAATTATGGCAAGTGAAATTTCCCCAAAGGCCGAGATAAGTCCAAAAGCAAAGATCGGCGACAATTGTAAGATATTCCCCTTTGTCTATATCGAAGACGATGTGGAGATTGGTGACAACTGCATAATCTTCCCGTTTGTCAGTATCTGTGACGGTTCGCGTATTGGAAAGAACAATAAGATCCATCAGGGTAGCGTCATTGCCGCCCTGCCGCAGGATTTCAATTTCCGTGGAGATAAGTCCTACGTCGTTATTGGCGACAATAATGTCATCCGTGAGAATGTGGTCATAAATCGCGGTACACTGCGTGACGGAAAGACTATTATCGGCAATAACAACTTCCTCTTTGAGGGCACGCATATCAGTCACGACACTGTGGTGGGCGACTACTGTGTGTTCGGTTATGGCGTCAAGATAGCAGGCGACTGCGAGATTCACAATGGTGCCATCTTCTCCAGTTCTGCCATTCAGAATGCCAACACCCGTGTCGGGCGGCTCGCAATGGTTCAGGCAGGAACGTCGTTCTCACATGATATTCCTCCGTTTGTAGTGGCTGGTGGCAAGCCCATTGAGTATGGAGGTCCTAACTCTGTGATGATGGACAATGCCGGCATCGACGCGAAAGTGCAAAAGCACATCGCTAATGCCTATCGTTTGCTCTTTCATGGTAAGACGAGCGTCTTCGATGTTGTCAACCAGATAAAGGATCAGGTGCCCGATAGTCCGGAAATCCGTGACATCATACATTTCCTGGAGAATACCAAACGCGGTATCATGTGTAAGTAAATATCTGCGAGGGAGTGTCAAGACAGGCACTCCCTCATTCATTTTGTATTGGATTTTATCCCCTTTCAGTAATGATATGAAGAAAAGAGAATTCGTTTTTGGAGCCATGCTCCTGTTGTCGTCGCTATTTTTGCAGTGCACGTTGGCCCAGACGAGGATTGCTGTGCTTGCCGATACCCATGTGGTGGGCCCCTGGCTTGTGGTGAGCGACGGTGCCGCTTGGCAGGCCGAACTGGCTGCCGACCGCAAGTTGCTGGACTACAGCCGGCAGATATTCGACCAGTTGACAGACAAGCTGAAGGCCGATGCGCCCGAGGTAGTGCTGCTGCCGGGCGACCTGACGAAGGACGGCGAGCGGCTGAGCCACGAGTATGTCAGCTCGAAGCTCGGTGAGCTGGTGGCGGCGGGCATCAAGGTGTACGTGACGCCTGGCAACCACGACCTGGGCACTGGCAGAGCATCTGTCTTCGACGGTGACGCAAAGTCGCCCGCAGAGACCGTCGATGCCAGTCAGTTCGCTACGCTCTACGCCTCCTGCGGCTATGGCGAAGGCTCCGAGATACATGGTCTCAGCTATGCCGTAGAGCCCGTAAAGGGTCTGCTGCTGCTGAGCATCGACTCGCACAGCGGGTCAGTAAGTGCTGACGACCTCGACTGGGCCTGTGGCAAGGCGGAGCAGGCCGCCAAGGAGTGCAAGCAGGTGCTGGTGATGATGCACCACCCGCTGATGCCCCACATCTATGGGGCAGAGATATTCGTGAACACCTCGACAGTGGGCGACTACGAGACCGTGCGTAACCGTCTGGCCGATGCTGGCGTGAGGGTGGTGCTGACAGGACACTTCCATACCTCTGACATCGCCAAGGACTGGAATGCCGACATGACGAAGGAAATCTACGACATCAACACCGGCTCCACAGTCTCCTATCCCTGCGACTACCGTATGCTGACGCTGAGCGCCAACAGGGCGCAGCTGTCGGTCACTACCGGGAGCGTGACGTCGCTAGATGGCGTCGATGACTTCGGCAGCGTGGCCAAGGAGCGGCTGACAAAAAGTATGTCTGCCATCGCAACAAATATGTTGCAGGACAAGCTGGGAGCCCTTGCTGTTATGGCAGGACCATTGGCAGCCCAGGCATTTGTCCTGCATGCTGAGGGCGACGAGAACAATTCGGAGACGGCCCAGACGATGCTGAACACGCTGGGCATCCTTGCCGCTCAGCAATTCCCCGACCTGAACAGCACGATGCAAAGCGCACTGTCCGACATCAGCAACTACGGCACGGAGCGTGCCGACCAGACACCGGACCGCACGCTGACCATCGATCTGCCCGTGCTCGCAAGCGGCATCAGCTCATTGCGTCAGGACAGCTCTCACTCGGATGGATTCTATACCCTGCAGGGTGTCAGGACAGCCAAGCCTGTAAAGGGGGTGAATGTGAAAGACGGAAGACTCGTTGTATTTTAACGAGATTTGCAATTTGTGCTATAACTATATATGAATGAGGATGTACCTGTGGGCACACCCTCATTCATTTTTCACTTTACGAAATGAAATCAAGGGGGTAAACAAAAAAATTCCCTGCCACTAAAGGCCGGAGCCAATAGTGACAGGGAACACTCACGCCGTACACGTGAAGGCTTATTACTCCTATACTTCCGTCCTGTTGGGGGGGGTAAAATACTGATTGCCAATAAGTTATGTATAGGAAATGCCAGTGCATGCCATATTGACTCCAGGATATTTATGTATAGGTTTTTCGTCTTCACATTGCAAAGGTAGGGATTTTTGCGAAACTGCCAAAAGATTCTTGCAAAAAATTTAGCAAAAGAGCAAGAGCACGAGGAGAGCACAAGGGTCTGGAACGTTGTGCAATTGCACATTGACCCTGACTCCCCAGAGTGAAGTTTACATATTTACAAATTTACAAATTTACATTTTTAGGT
>DGTJ01000070.1 GCA_002393725.1 Prevotella sp. UBA4339
AACGATATAGGCTTCGTCTCACGTAAGTGATATGAAGCAGCTGGTTGGACTTCCGCAGCAGAGTAATTATTATGGGGAAAGATGTCGGTTTTTACATGGTTATTAGAAAGCTGATGACCTCTCGTGTTTGAAAAATCTGACGTATTGCCTCGCTATATAAAATATAAGGTGGATGTCCAGACCTCAAAACTGGTCAAAAATGATACAAAATATGGTGTTTTCGACATATGAGGACACAATGAATCTGTCCACGAAGACATGCGTTTCGCAGACAGCCTCAGTCAACGCCCAATGTGCCAGACAATGGAGGGTGGTGCCCTTGGGGCAGGCTTGATAATCCTCATGATGATGCGCTGACAATTGCAGGCCTCACAGAATCCGATGTTCCATCCCTTCTCATCACATATTTCAAGGTATGATTTCTTCTTCCTCACTTTCGGTACTGGTGGTATATCCAGTTGCTGCTGTATGCTTCGCAGCTTCTCGCGGTTGCATGGAGAGAGAATGCCGTAGTGACGGATACGGACAAACCTGTCAGGCAGGATGTGCTGGGACAATCGAGTCAGGAAATCGTCAATTCTAATGTTGGAGACTTCGTGCTTCCCACCACTTCTGTAATTCTTGTAATCGAAGGAAATATGCGAGTCAGTGACATCCAGTATCCTGGAATTTGTAATGGCCACACGATAGGCGTAGCGTCCGATGTATTCAAGAACCTGGCCGACTCCCTTTGCGGGAGGCTTTGAATGTACTACCCAGTGTTTCTCTTTACACTGTCTCCTAATTTCCTGGTTGATGATGACATCTTTCTCTTTGAGTCTCCGTGTAATCAGATGCATAAACCTGCCGTAGAATTTGGCGCTCATGGCAGCAACAGGGAATAGGAAGTTGCTACGTTTACAACCTTTTAGATGATGCCACACACCATGCTTATCCACTCCACCTCCAGGCACAATACAGTGTATGTGCGGATGGTAGAACAGATTGGATCCCCACGAATGGAGGATGGCTGTCATACCGGATGTGAGTCCTCTTTTGGCAGCAAAGGCATCAACAGTAGCCCATGCAGCCTTGAACATACAATCGTAGAACTCCCTCTGATGAGCCATCGCAATGGAATGCAGACATGCAGGCACCGTGAATACGACATGGAAGTACTTGACAGGGATAATCTCTTCCCTGCGGAACTCAATCCACTGCTCACGCTCCTTGTTCTGACACTTGGGACAATGCCGGTCGCGACAGCTGTTATAGCTGATATGCATATCCCCGCACTCTGGACACACCTCCACATGCCCGCCAAGGGCACTGGTACGGCACTGCGCCATGTGAGCAAAAGCTCTTCTGACAGCAGGTACGACTTGATGCTTAGAAAGGAACTCATCTCCATGACAGCGGATGATCTCACCGATGTCGAAGCGCGTCCTCATCGCTTAGGCGGGAATATGGTGTCGATCAGGCGTACATGTCTCATCGGTTCAATGTTAGCAACATGAAGATAGATCATGGTAGTCGTTAGGCGTACATGCCCGAGCCGCTTCTGTACATCCAGAAGGCTCTCGCCATTCTCAAGCATATGGCTTGCAGCACTATGGCGGAGAGTGTGAATCGAGATGGAATGGTCAAGACATGCCTTCGTCAGTGCATTCTTCATGATGACACGGACATATCCAGGTTTGATAGGCTGAGGAGCCACTCCTTTGCCATGAGATTTGAAGACGAAATCGTCACTGGGATATCTTCTCTTGAAGCATTGCAGCATTTTGAGTTGCTGTTCAGAGATGGGCACGACACGATCCTTCTTGCCCTTGCCCTGATAGATGAAGACCTGCTGGCGTTCAAAACTGATGTCATGCCATTTGAGGCTGCAGGCCTCGCTTACTCTTAGAGCACAGTCGTAGATGGTAGAGAGCAAAGCCTTGTCATACAAGTCGCAGAGTCCTATGAGCCGTTTCATCTGTTCCTGAGAGAGCACACGGGGAAGCCTCTTGGGCTTGCGCACTCGAGGGAGGACGAGTCCTCCGGGTTCCTTGAGCCCCATGTACTTGTAGTAGTCCTTCAATCCGAACACGGTATGCTTAAAGAAAGACAAGCTGTAGCAATTCCTGTCCAGGAGCATGGTCAGATAGTCATCGACATCTGCCTGTGTAAAATCGTCAGGAAGCTTCCCCAGATACAATACCGCCTGAGAGATTTTCAGGCGATAGGAGTAGATCGTACTGTCCGCGTACTGAGCCAAGCGGAGTTTTTTAGTAAACAGCGATATGCGTTCCTCCAATTTGGGAACAGCTTCAATCGCCTTGTCCAAATATGTATTGGCCATGGTGTATTGTGGTGCAGGGTCTTATGCCGGGATTGTGAAAAGGGTCCGTCTTCTCCCTGCACCTTTATAAACGAAAAATAATAGAGAATAGTATAATATGGGTGGGAAGTTGATGCCGCATGGCTTTAGCTTTTTCACCGAAGTGAAAATTAGTCCAACCGATTATAAAAAGACATAATTATGAACATGAAATTGAGGAATATCCCTTTCTCACCGCCAGATATGTCTGACGCTGAGATTGAACAGGTGGCGGATGCGCTGCGTAGTGGATGGATCACAACTGGTCCGAAGACGAAGGAGTTTGAGAATCTGATAGCACTGGTGTGCAGCACAAAGAAGGCGGTGTGCCTGAACAGTGCCACAGCAGCGATGGAGATGGCTCTGAGACTGATTGACGTAGGACCTGAGGATGAGGTGATAGTACCAGCATACACTTATACTGCCACTGCATCGGTGACACAGCATGTGGGATGCAAGGTAGTGATGGTGGACTCACAGAAGGACTCTGTAGAGATGGACTATGACAAACTGGCTGAGGCTATCACGGAGCATACGAAGGTGATATGCCCCGTGGACCTTGGTGGTATCATCTGTGATTTCGACAAGGTGTTTGCGATAGTTGAGAGCAAGAAAGACTTATTCCGTCCGACGAATGCCATCCAGAAAAAGATAGGCAGGATAATCGTGGCGGCTGACGATGCGCATGCTTTCGGTGCCAAGTGGCATGGGAAGATGGCGGGTGAGATAGCTGACTTCTCGTCGTTCAGCTTCCACGCCGTGAAGAATCTCACTACGGCTGAAGGCGGTGCTCTGACATGGAACCTGCCATTCGGTAAGGACAAAGTGGAGAGTTCGGAGTTGAGAGACTACAAGCCTACAGTTCCTTATATGGACGGGGAGACTTGGGATGAGTTGCTTTATCGCTTGTCGCAGCTTTATTCTCTGCATGGGCAGAACAAGGATGCACTGGCTAAGACGCAGCTCGGGGCCTGGGAGTATGACATCATCGGACCGTGGTATAAGTGCAATATGACAGATGTGGTGGCTGGTATCGGACTGGCTCAGCTGAAGCGCTATCCAGAGATGCTCTATCGCAGGCGTCAGATCATAGAACGTTACGATGAGGCTCTGAAAGGCTTGCCAGTGGCTGTGCTCAACCATTATGGGGAGGACCATTCCGGCAGTGGGCATCTGTATATCACAAGGCTGTTGGGGCGTAGTGATGCTGAGCGTCGGGCTGTAATCATAGAAATGGCAAAGCGGGGAATAGCCTGCAACGTGCACTACAAGCCGCTGCCAATGATGACAGCATATAAGGCACTGGGATTCGACATTGCTGACTATCCGAATGCTTTCCACTTGTTTGAGAATGAGGTGACGCTGCCATTGCATACCCGGTTGACGGACGAGGATGTGGAGTATGTAATCACGAACTTTGTTGATATCATCAAGAACCTCTAATGAAGAGACTTTTCGACATTATAGCGAGCGGACTTGGACTCATTGTGCTGAGTCCGCTCTTTTTGATTCTTGCCATCTGGATAAAGCTGGACAGCAAAGGTCCGGTGTTCTATAGGCAGGTGAGGGTAGGTTATAAGAATAAGGATTTCCGAATATTCAAGTTCCGATCGATGAGGGTAGGGGCTGACAAGGGGAGTCTGGTGACCATTGGCGGGCATGACCCTCGCGTTACTCGCTCTGGATATTTCATCCGTAAGTTCAAGTTTGATGAGCTGCCACAGTTGATAAATGTGTTCGTTGGGGATATGTCGCTGGTAGGTCCCCGACCGGAGGTGAGGCATTATGTTGACTACTGGACACAGGAGCAGATGCATGTATTGGATGTTCGCCCAGGCATCACTGACCCGGCTTCCATTAAGTTCAGGAATGAGAATGAACTGATGGAAAAGGCTAAAGACCCAGAGAAATACTACATCGAAGTCATCATGCAGGAGAAGATTAAGTTGTATCTGGAATATGTGGAGAAGCATAGCTTCTTTTACGACTTGGGCTTAATCTTCAAGACATTTTGGGTAATCGTAAAGGAGCGGTAATATGGATGTTGTTGAGCGTTTGAAGTCATTCATAGAAAACGAGACTCGTTCATGTTCTATGGATTTTGGAGCTATCTCGCTAGAATATGTTCACAGAATGTGGGGAGGTACAGTTTCTATCGAGGACATTAAAGAAGGATTCAAGAAGTTGCAGAAACAAGGAATACCGGTAGTAGTGAAATGAAAAACATCTTGAAAGCCATCTGGCAATTCTGTTCGTACTTGTTTGTTCCGCAGTGGGGGAGCAAGCGAGGTAAGAGGGATGAAGTCTGATGGGAGATATAGATAAGGAATAGGATAAATGGCTAAGACTAACAAGGAACTGAAACTGAACATGTCGCTTGCAGAATGGCTGTCGCACTATACCAAGGATGAACTGGTGGAGATGGCAGACTTGGTGGGACTGGGTGTGCCGGACAGCGACAGTACACGGAAAGATGAGCTGATAGAGGATGTGGAAGAGCATATCCGATACAGTGCAGATGAAGTGCTGGGCATGACGAGTGTGTTTGAACTGGAGTTCCTGCAGAAGTTGATGCAGCCAGAGAATCGATACGGCATCGTGTCGATAAACTATGATGCCTTACTGCCACTGACGAAGATGGGCGGCATCATCTCATGTCCGCATCCCTTAGGGAAGGACTATGCCGTATATATGATGCTGGACGAGGTGAAGGAGTTCTTCGAGCCGCATGTGGCCAAGTATATTGCAAGGAAGAAGAAACTGGGCTTTGACAGGCTGGAGCAGTTAGCCATGGGTACGCTGAACCTGTTTGGTGGTATGACGGCCAAGACTTTGATAGGCTATATCGAAGGAATTGCTGACAGGACAGACTTGATGATATGGCGGAACGTGGGAACCTATTTGCTGAACCACACGCTGTTCGGTACAAGGCGTATCTTCCACATCAATCCGAAAGGAGAGCAGGACTGTTTCTTTGCTACGCCACTGCTGAGGGATGATACGGAGGTAAAGCGGATATTCAACCGCGTGGTATGGGACAAACCGAATAACAGCTATACTGCATACGGACAGAAGTGGGTGATGGAATATGGCCGGATGCCTTTCCCCCATATCATGGCTCCATCAATGGACAGGCTTTATGACCTGATGGTGAATAAGGCAGAGAAACCGATGACGGAACAACAGGAAGCTAACCTGATGCTGACTAAGCTATGGCTGGCGCATGAGACTGGGCAGACGAAGGAACAGGTGGAACTGATGACAGACCTCATGTTACAAATAGATGTGAAGGATGCAGAGACCGATGACAGTCAAGTGTCGGATGCTCTTGCCATGACATTCCGTGATTTGCCCATCTGGCATATGAACGGCAAGACAACGGAAGACTTGTTGAAGCCACTTCCAAAGCCATCAACTCCCAAGCATATTTCGATGGCTCAGCCTCCATCGCATAAACTCGGACGTAATGACCCATGCTGGTGTGGCAGTGGAAAGAAATATAAGCATTGCCATGGGAAGAACCTATAAACATGTAAAATATGGGTAAACCAATCAAACCGTCCAAGAACCTTGTATATTGCTATGCATGTAAGCAGATATAGAAAGTCGCGAGGATTATAAACTAAAGGTAGAAGAGATATGAATGAGCTGAGAGAGATACGCAAGAAGAAGTTTGCCCTAATGGAGCAACAACTGAAGGAAATTCATCCAAAGGAGGAGAATCGCCTGTTCTATCATCATTCCTCTGAGGATAGGATTGTACTATCTCATGCATTGTTCTGGACAATGACACTGCCTCAGAACTTCAAGAGTAAAATTAGGAAAGAGAAGTTCTTCCTCCTGCTCCGGCAATACCAAGAGGAGATGCTTGATGCCTTTCTCCAAGATGATGATTATTTCTCAGACCTGTTGCATTACTGTACTCTGATGTATGAGATAATGCCAACGATACTGATGTCGTCGTATTTAAGAGAAGAAAAGGATTCTCGCAGACTCGCTGCCATCGCCGTCGTAGCCGCTGGCTTTGGTGGGGATATGCCTGATGAGTTGGCTACTATTCTCCTTGATGATATCGACTACAATTATAATAAGGTGAAGTGTCGGCAGATAGAGTTGATAATGCCGAAGCTTATGAAGATGGTGGAGAGTGAGATGAAATCGATGAGATAAGTGCCCTACGGAAAACCGTAGGGGGCGGTGGATAACAAAGTAAAGGGCAGGGAGACGTGATGTTTCTCTGCCTTTTTAATGCACTTTTGGGGTTTTTAAACCGTAAAATCCGCAAATAATTATCGATTGTCTGATTTTACTCTTGATTGCGCCGATTCTGTCTGATTTTGGGCTTAGAAGCTCTTGACATGACTTGTATGCAGACACCTTCCCCTTACCCCGTAAGGTCAAGAGGCTTTGACCTAAGCAGCCACGAAGATTGTTAATCTATCCATGCTCCCAAATCAAGTCGTATGGCTTTTCTGAGTAGATGTTGAGTTTATACTGTCTTGCCGTTTTAATCCACTTGGCAGGCACAGCGA
>DGTJ01000010.1 GCA_002393725.1 Prevotella sp. UBA4339
GGAAGCTATGCGTTGGGCTATTGCCGTGACGACTTTGGCTGCCGCTGTTGTCGGGTTCCCGTTGATTTTCTTTGGCGGCTTTGCCATGTTGTGGATTGGTGTGGCATGTGTGGTTTTCTGTTTTCTCTATACGCTGTTGCTGTCGTATATCGGATTGGGCGATGTGCTGGTGTTGCTGTTCTTCGGTCTTGTTCCCGTGTGCACAACGTTCTATCTGCAGACGCATACGCTGACACTCGACGTGGTGTTGGCATCTATAGCCTGCGGACTGGTGATTGACACGCTGTTGGTGGTGAACAACTATCGCGACCGCGATAACGATCGTCGTGTGGGCAAGCGTACGCTGGTGGTGCTGATAGGGGAGAAGGCTACCGAGGGACTTTATCTGATGCTGGGCATCGTGGCATTTCTTGCCGGTGGCTTATTTCTCTGCCGTGGGCATTACTTCACCTGTTTTCTGCCTGCCATCTACTTGTTCCTACACATCAGCACATGGCTGAAAATGAAGCGAATACGTCACGGCAAGGCATTGAACAATATCCTTGCCGAGAACGCTCGCAACATGTTTGTCTATGGCCTGCTCTTTTCTGCAGGTGTTGTGTTGGATGCTTTCTTGTAAAAACCTGCGTCGGCTTTTACAAACCGCTTGGTTTTTCTCTTTATGCAACGCGTGACATTCGTCTGAAGCGTTTGCTTGGCTTTCTACAGTATTGTCTATCTTTTGTAGCACTCAAAGATTTTGTCGGTATAGTTTTTCGGCATCTTCGGCGTGAAGAGGCTGAAGAGGGTGACAACGACAAAACCGCCTACCATAGCTATGGCTCCGCAGTTGATGGGGTTGATGGGGTTGCCGATGAGCATGTTGACCACGGTGATGCCTACGCCCCATGCGAAGCAAGCCCACACCGATGCTGTCGTCACGCCGCGCCAGTAGAGTCCGAGCATGAACGGAGCAAGGAAGGCCCCTGCGAGAGCTCCCCACGAAATGCCCATAAGCTGGGCGATGAACGTCGGGGGATTGAGGGCTATCATCAGCGAGATGACGATGAAGAAGACGATGAGCACGCGCATGACAACAACCTTGCGCAGTTCAATCTTCTCTGACACCGTGTCGTCGATGGTTCCTTCTTCCACCTCTCCCGGCAGCGATTTCTTGTCACGATAGATGAGGTCGAGGGTCATCGTCGATGACGAGGTGAGCACCAGCGATGCCAATGTAGACATCGAAGCCGAGAGCACCAGCAGCACGACGAGTGCGATGATGATGTCGGGCAGGGTGACCAGCATGGAGGGAACGATGGAGTCGAATGCCAGCTTACCGTTGGGCAATACTGGAGGCATGCCGAACAACCGTCCGAAGCCGCCGAGGAAGTAGCATCCGCCGGCAACGATGAAGGCAAAGATGGTGGAGATAACCGTTCCGCGACGGATGGCACTCTCGTCGGTAATGGAGTAGAACTTGCCGACCATCTGCGGCAGTCCCCACGTGCCGAGAGACGTGAGGATGACTACACCGAGTAGGTTCCACGGGTCGGGACCAAAGAGTGAGGCAAAGCCGCCGTTCACATTGGGGTCGGTATCGCTGGGAAGGGATGCCATCTTGTCGATGGCTGAAGTGAGTCCACCCTGCGTGTTGAGCACGGCAGCAATGACGGTGACGATGCCGAAGAGCATGATGATACCCTGGATGAAGTCGTTCATGGCTGTAGCCTTATAGCCGCCGAGTATGACGTAGAAGGCTGTCAAGATAGCCATGATGATGACACAATATTCGTAGGGAATGCCGAAACCCATCTCGAAGAGGGTGGAGATGCCTTTATAGACGCCTGCCGTGTAGGGGATGAGGAAGACGAAGGCGATGACCGAAGCCACGACACGCAGTCCCTGACTGTCGAAGCGGGTACCGAAGAAGTCGGGCATGGTACGGCTCTCGATATGTTGCGTCATCAGTTTCGTGCGCCTGCCTAACAACAGCCACGCCAACAAGGAACCGATGACGGCGTTGCCAACACCTATCCAGGTACTTGACAAACCGTATTTCCAACCGAATTGTCCGGCATATCCCACGAAGACGACGGCTGAAAAATAGGAGGTGCCGTAGGCGAAGGCTGTGAGCCAAGGTCCTACACTACGTCCGCCCAAGACGAAGCCGTCTACTGAACTCGCCTGCTTGCGCGAGTAAATGCCCACCGCTACCATGACGGCGAGAAAGATGATGGTAAGAAGTATTTTGATAATCATGATTTCCTAAATATTATACTTGTACTATATGTTTTTGTTGGCACTTCCCATTCTGTTCCCACTCGCCCTTTGGAGATGGGGGCAGGAGATGAGGCTTTAAAATGCCACTTGCACTTGTGCTTGCAGCCAGTTGTAGTCTTTGGCAAACTGGCGCCAGCATCGGGTGTATTGCAGTTGGACGCGGCATTTCTTGTAGAACCAGTATTGCAGACCTGCGGTAGCATTGGTCTGGTCGTATTCCATTTTTGTATTTCTGTCGAAAAAGTCAACGGATGCAATAGCGTCAAGGTTCTTGACAAGTGGGACGCAGGCAGTCATGTAGGCACCCTGACTAGTGACGTCGCCGTCTTTACCAGCCAGATATTCGGCACGAACGCTCAGATTGTCGCTCTTCCATTCGGCTCCGGCGCTGATGCGGTCGCGTCGGTAATCGTCACCCTCGTGAATGTCGGGGTTCCATTCAGCCGTTCCAACGGCATGTCCGCGTCCTTTCTGACCTGAAACCACAAAGCGTAGATGTTCTATAGGTTTGTATTCCAGCTTCAGGATTACGTCCTTGTCGCTGTTGCCGTCTTTCTTGTTGATGCCCTGTCCGTTCATCAGAGCCAGTTCGTAGTGTAGTTTGTCTTTGAAAAGGTCACCGTAGATCATGAGTCCGATGTCACGTCCGTAGTTGAGTCCGTAGAGTGGGTCGTAACAACCAGACAGGTTCGTTACCGATTGCGAACAAACGTCAATCAGTTCCAGTTGTGTCGGCGACATGGGGTTCTCCAGCGAGAAGGAATTTTTGAATTGTCCCAATCGTACAGTCAAAGCCTTGTTGTTGGTGATGCGATAGTCGGTATAGAATTCCTGTACGACACTATTGAAATCGTGCATAAAGAGGAAAAACCATCTGTCTGTAATTCGGGCTTTTGCCCAGAAAAGAGTACGTTTGAGATTGAAGGTACTATTAGTTTTATCAGTAGCGTTGTCGTATGAATATCCTGCCTGTGCGTATCCGTGGAGTTCGATTCGGCTGGTGAGTTCTTTTAGCCAATCGATGTCGGCAAGTGGATTTTTCTTTTTTTGTGTTGTCGTCGTCTGTGTTGTTGGGTTTTGGTTTGCTGCAGTCTGTGTTATGATACCACCATCTTGTTCTGGTTGCACCATGCTTTGTTGTCCCATGGCAGCAGTACTGCTAAACACTGCCATCAAAACGGCGAGTGTCAGGAATAGGAAGTTCAGTTTTTTCATTTTCTTGTGAATTTATGCCCCACTCCCTGACCCCTCCCAAAAGGGGAGGGGATGAAACGCCGTTAGCATTTCTGAGGGTATTGGGCTGTATGATAATCGTTTTTCTTATTCTCCGCGCAGTTGTTTGTCCATGTTGAGTGCGGCACGTCTTCCGTCACCCATGGCAAGGATAACTGTTGCACCTCCGCGAACGATGTCGCCGCCGGCGAAGATGGTTGGACGTGAAGATTGCATGTCGTCGTTGACGGCGATGGTGTTCTTTCTGCCGAGTTCCAATCCTTTGACAGATTTCGGAACGAGCGGGTTTGGCGAAACTCCTACGGCGACAACAACCTGATCAACGTCGAGAGTTACCGTCTTGCCTTCGACAGGAACGGGTGAGCGTCGACCGCTGGCATCGGGTTCTCCTAACTCCATCACCTGCAGTACAGCAGCACACACGGCACCGTTTTCATCGGCTTTGTATTCGATGGGGTTATGCAAGGTGAGGAAGTTGATGCCTTCCTCCTTGGCGTGCTTCACCTCTTCCAGACGTGCCGGCATCTCAGCCTCGGAACGGCGATAGACGAGAGTCACTTCGGCGCCGAGTCGTTTAGCTGTTCGGCAGGAGTCCATCGCTGTGTTTCCACCTCCAACTACCAACACTTTCTTGCCGAGGTTCATCGG
>DGTJ01000072.1:0-9386 GCA_002393725.1 Prevotella sp. UBA4339
GACAATGACAAGCGAAGTAATCATCGATGTGCAGCCGAAGGACATCTCGATAGCACTGCTCGAAGACAAGACGCTGGTGGAATACCAGAAAGAGCAGCGCACGGCATCCTTCACGGTGGGCAACATCTATGCGGCAAAGGTCAAGAAACTGATGCCGGGACTGAACGCATGTTTCGTCGACGTTGGGGCAGAGCGTGTGGCGTTCCTGCATTATCTTGACTTAG
The DNA here is from genome assembly GCA_002393725.1 of Prevotella sp. UBA4339. Taxonomy (GTDB): domain Bacteria; phylum Bacteroidota; class Bacteroidia; order Bacteroidales; family Bacteroidaceae; genus Prevotella. Next base: position 225 of record DGTJ01000072.1, read on the forward strand.
GTGCTCAATTCAGCTCATACCAGAAATACCTGAAACAGGTGATGAGCGACAGAAAGAAACTCTATCCGATGCAGAAGGCCAACATCCTGCCGAAGCTGCCCAAGGAGGGCAGTATAGCCAATACGCTGCAGGTGGGCGACGAGGTGCTCGTGCAGATCGTCAAGGAACCCATCAACACCAAGGGTCCGCGACTGTCATGCGAGCTGAGCTTCGCAGGAAGATACCTCGTGCTGATGCCTTTCGAGGATACTGTTTCGGTATCGACAAAGATCAAGAGAGGCGAGGAGCGCAGCCGACTCAAACAGCTCATACAGAGCATCAAGCCCAAAAACTTCGGTGTGATAGTACGCACCGTGGCCGAGGGCAAGCGGGCTGCCGAACTCGACGCCGAACTGAAGATCCTGCTCAAGCGTTGGGAAGACACTATCACCAAGGTACAGAAGACCACACAGAGGCCTCAGCTGTGCTTTGAGGAGCAGAGCCGCGCCGTAGCACTGCTGCGCGACCTGTTTAATCCGACTTACGACGGCATTCACATCAACGATGCCGAGATGTGCCAGCAGGTACAGGATTATCTCGGACTGATTGCCCCGGAAAAGAAAGACATCGTGAAGATATACAACGGCAAGGTGCCTATCTTCGACAACTTCAATGTTACCAAGCAGCTTAAGTCAGGATTCGGCAAGACCGTGAACTATAAGCACGGAGCCTATCTTATCATCGAGCATACGGAAGCCATGCATGTGGTGGATGTGAACAGCGGTACCCGCCTGAAAAAAGAGAACGGACAGGAAGCCAATGCCCTGGAGACCAACCTCGGAGCTGCCGATGAGTTGGCAAGGCAACTGAGACTACGGGATATGGGAGGAATCATCGTAGTGGACTTCGTCGACATGAAACTGGCCGAAGACCGGCAGATTCTCTACGAGCGGATGTGCAAGAACATGCAGAAAGACCGCGCCAAGCACAACATCCTGCCGCTCTCGAAGTTCGGACTCATGCAGATCACACGACAGAGAGTAAGGCCTGCTATGGACGTAAATGTCGAAGAAGACTGTCCCACATGTCACGGAACGGGAAAAATCAAGTCGAGCATACTCTTCACCGACCAGCTGGAGAGCAAGATTGACCGCCTAGTCAACAAGATAGGAATACACAAGTTCTACCTGCACGTACATCCCTACGTGGCTGCCTACATCAGCAAGGGCATGGTGAGCCTGAAGATGAAATGGCAGATGAGATACGGACTAGGAGTAAGGATCGTGCCGTCGCAGAAACTGGCTTTCCTCCAGTATGAGTTCTATGACTCCAACATGCAGTTCATAGACATGAAGGAGGAAATCGAGACTACGTGAACGCGAAAGGAGGAATGAGAGATGCTGGCACTTAAGGTTGTGTTCTGGGTATGTGTGTTCGTGGTATTCTATACCTATTTAGGATATGGGATGCTGCTGTGGCTCATCATCAAGATCAAGAGGCTCGTGAAGGGCAAACAGCCCCCTACCCCTATGCCCTCAGACGATGAGCTGCCGACAATGACACTCATGATATGCGCCTACAACGAACAAGACGTGGTGGCAGAGAAAATGCAGAATACCCGCGCCCTGGACTATCCGAAGGATAAGTTCAGGGTGATGTGGGTAACTGACGGCAGCAACGACCGCACCAACGAGCTGCTAAAGGAATATCCCGAAGTAGACATCGTGTTCTCACCAGAGCGCAGAGGCAAGACAGCCGCACTGAAGCACGGTCTCAGGGAGATAAAGACCGAATATGTGGCATTCACCGATGCCAACACTATGATCAACAGCGGAGCCATGAAAGAGATAGCCCGGCTATTTATGGACAAGACCGTAGGCTGCGTAAGTGGAGAGAAGCGCGTTGCAGCACGCAAGGAAGGAGAGATGGCTGCCGAGGGCGAAGGTCTCTACTGGCGCTACGAGAGCACCCTGAAGAGATGGGACTCAGAGCTGTACTCCACGATGGGAGCTGCCGGAGAGCTATATGCCATCGACCCCACACTATGCTGCGAGGTGCCCGACAATGCTCTGCTCGACGACTTCATGATGTCGATGTATATCGTTGACGGAGGCAAGCGTATAGCATACTCACCCGACGCCTATGCCCTGGAATACGGTTCTGCCGATATCCGTGAGGAATCCAAGCGCAAGAGGCGCATCGCTGCAGGAGGACTGCAGAGCATCTGGTGGCTGAGGAAGATGCTGAATCCTTTCAGGCAGCCACTCGTGGCATTCCAGTATATCAGCCACAGAGTGCTCAGATGGAGCCTCACTCCTATCGCCTTGGTGATATTGCTTGCGGTCAATGCATTGCTTGTGGCAATGGGAGCAGGAATGGTATATACCATCATCCTGGCACTGCAGATATCACTATATATGGCAGCTCTCGCAGGATATGTCATGAGCAAGCACGGGAAAAGAAACAAACTGCTATATACAGCCTACTATTTCGTGTTTATGAACCTCAATGTTTTCAGAGGAATTTCTTATTTAAGGACCCACAGCAACAGCGGAGCATGGGAAAAAGCAAGAAGAAGTTGAAAAAAATCTCCTTTTTTCTTTGTTTATACAAAAAAAATGTGTATTTTTGTACCCAAATATACAAAAAAACAATCCTTAAAAGTAAGAAATTATTTCAACAAAGAGGATGGAAGATAGTGAAAGAAGAATCTTGCTGCAAAGATTAGCAGAAGTAGACAGGAAACTAAAACTGGCACAAGAGCAGCTTGAAATTGCAAACAGGAAAATCAAGGAATACGAAGAGAAAGCCTTGAAAGCTGAGAAGGCGAGCAAGATGAAATCGCTCTTCCTGGCCAACATGAGTCATGAAATCCGCACCCCTCTCAATGCCATCGAAGGATTCTCAAGAGTCATCGCAGAGACTGACTCAGAAGAGGACCGTTTGAAATATTTCCAAATCATCGAAAGCAACAACCAGCGCCTGGGAAGTCTTGTAAACGAAATCCTGGACCTCTCACGCGTTGAGTCGGGAGAAATAGTAATCAAGAAAGAGAAGACCGACCTCACTACCCTCTTCGGCAGTATAGAGCAACTCTTCAAATTCCGCTGTCCGGAGACAGTAAGACTGGAATGGGTCAAGCCGCTGATGTCAGTATCGATGATGACAGACGTTAACCGACTGACACAGGTACTCTCTAACCTGATAAGCAATGCACTCAAGCACACCACTGAGGGCAGCATCACATTCGGACACAACTTCATAGACGATAATCAGAAAATAGAGTTCTACGTAAATGATACAGGCTCTGGTATCGAACCGCAGTTCCTGAATCATATCTTCGATGCCTATGCATCAAAAGACGCAGAACAGCAAAATGGCTTCGGCCTTGGACTGGCCCTCTGCAAGATCATCGTTGAGAAGCTCGGAGGAACCATCAGCTGCAAATCTGTTCTCGGCAAGGGGTCGAGGTTCTCCTTCATATTGCCATTCGAAGGCTCTATAGGAGGTAAGAACACCGAATCTACCACAACGGCTAACTTAAGGACAATCCGCGTCAGCCAGCGTTCGGAGATGAACATGAAGACCATCCTTGTGGCAGAGGATGAGGACAGCAACTTTGAACTCGTGAAGATCGTGCTCCAGAGGAGCTACCGCCTGATACGTGCCCACAACGGCATCGAGGCTGTGCAGCTGAATGAAGACGAGCATCCCGACCTTATACTTATGGACATCCGCATGCCAGACATGAACGGCCTTGATGCCACACGCATCATCAAGGAGATAAACCACGATACACCCGTAGTGGCTCTCAGCGCCTACGCATTCGATGAGAACATCCGCGAAGCAAAAGCAGCCGGATGTGACGAGTTCATGGCAAAGCCTTTCCGCGTGGAGAGCCTCATTGATATGGTAAAGAAATATATTGGCTAACTAAAAAAATAACAGACATGGGTAAACTTGCTGTACAGAAATACTTCTCGTTTATGATTCTTATCCTCACGGCTATAATGATGGTATTCACATTTGTAGGACTGTATGGGGGTGAAGTTAATCCTGCAGGAAACACTGCTCGTGCACTAATGGTATTTGCATTGCCACTACTGATAATCGGTAATGTGGTGCTGCTGATCTATTGGCTGATAATGAGGCGCTGGCATTGGATGCTTATGCCACTGATAACACTCCTATGCTGTATTCCATACATCGGGACGCTCTATCAGTTCGGGAGTCTGGATGAGAATGCAGAAAAACAGGATGGACTGAAGATTGCGTCTTACAACGTGGCACTCTTCGGAAGGGAGACTTCCGGATTCATGGCCCAGGACATCCTCTCGGAGATGAAGAAGCAGAAGGTGGACGTACTCTGCATGCAGGAGTATTCAGACCATAGTGGAGACAAGGTGAACTCCGAGTCGTATAAGGAATACTTCAAGTATATGGTGATGGGGCAGAATGATATGGTGATCTATAGCCGATATCCTATTGCAAGGTCGAAGAACATCCCGTTTGAGATGACCAACAACAGTGCGATGTGGGCAGAGATAAAGTATAAGGGCCAGATGATTCGCGTGTATAACGCCCACTTGGAGACCACTGGCATCAACACCACCCTGCGCCGCGCGGCAAAGGTAGAGGCTGCCACCGGAGTAGAGATTGAGAACAATGCCGTGCTGAATGCTATCTACGGCAATTACACTATCGGAATGATGGCTCGTGCAGGACAGGCTAACGTCCTGGCGATGGACATGAGAGAGTCGGAGGCACCGATCATCGTGTGCGGTGACTTCAACGACGTGCCATATTCGTATGTCTATAACACTATGAAAGGAAATCTCGTCGACGGATTCAAAGAGTGCGGTAGCGGGTTTATGTACACCTATAGAGGAGGAAAGAAGATGGTACGTATCGACTACATCTTCCATGACGAGAGATTCAAGGGTCTCTCATTCTATAAGAAAGAGCTCACACTATCCGACCACTTCCCGGTATTCCTGAAGCTGGATGTGAAATAGTAAATAAGCAAATAGAAACCAAGAGCCCTGATCTTTCGGTCAGGGCTCTTGATTTGCTTTATACAATCTTGAAACGTACTCTGAACGACCGCTGTTGCTCGTCCCAGTTAGTGCCAAGCATCTCAAAGCGTCCTATCTGAGAGGTTGAGCGCACATGCTTTCCTATACACGGACATACGTCGTAATCACCTATCCGCACTAGTCGTATCGTCTCTGAAGCATCATCAGGCAGCCTGTCAAGTGATATCCCCTCAGGGAGACTATCGCGTGTGACAAACTCGAAAGTAATGGGCAGATCTTCGTCGATAAGTTCATTCATGCGACGCTCTATCTCCTTCTCCTCCTGACGTGAGGGCTTGTGGTCGAGATAGAAGCTCATCTTGCTCTTCTTGCGCTCCACATGTGCATTATAGCTCCTCTCACAGCCGAAAATGCGGATCATCGTCTGATTCAGCAAGTGCTCCGCAGTATGTGCTGGAGGATACTCTGACTTGTTATGGTCGTTTAGTTCGTAATCCATTGTAGTATTCTATGCCTTGAATTTCAGAATTGCAACACCCTGCGCATCGACACATACAGTCACTGCCTCGTCACGCTTCAGAGTGATCTTGAGTATATTGCCGGAAAGCAGCTCTGTGGCTTGGGCATTCTTCTCACTGATGCCGAGATAGTCGAAAGCATGAGCGGGAATGGTGATGTTTGCCGTTGCAGGCGCACTGTCAAAGTTGGCAACGACAAGCAGTGCCTCACTACCAGCCTTACGCAAGAATGCATACTGCCTCTGGCAGTCACCATTGACGTACATAAGGTCGAAAGACACACCCTCCACCGCAGCCTTCTCACTACGGGCGATATTGATAATCTTGGCGTATGTCTCCTTCAGGCCCTTCTCGGCTGCTGTAAGCTTTCTGGCGGCAGCACGGGCAAGTGTGTCGACACTCCAGTAGTCGAAGATGGTGGTGCGTCCGTCATGTCCGCTGAAGCCTTCCTTGTCCATACCTTTCTCACCATACTCTTGCCCTGCGTATATCATCAGCGGATTCTTCTGCAGCAGAGCCGATACGGCAAGAGCGGGGATTCCCTTCCGGGCATCACCGGCAAAGAAGCTGCTGGCAATGCGCTGCTCGTCATGATTCTCGAGGAAATACAGCATGTGGTCACGGATATCGTCCGTAGCCTGCCATGCACCTGTGATACTATGAGTAGACAGGTTGCCACGCATCACCTCGCGGAGAGTGTCGTACATGCCTACCTTATCATAGAGATAGTCAAAGCCTGCTCCTATATAGTTACGGTATTCTGCAGGGTTATACACCTCGCCAATGAAGATCTTGTCAGGATAGGCAAACTTCACCTTGTCGGTAGCCCATAGCCAGAAGTCGGCAGGCACCATCTCTGCCATATCGCAGCGGAAGCCGTCGACACCCTTTCTTGCCCAGAAGAGCAGGATATCTGTCATCTTGCTCCAAGTGTTGGGAATAGGATTGAAATGCCCTATCCTACCGGCATAATAGTCAAGACCGTAGTTCAACTTCACAGTCTCATACCAGTCATTCACATTCGGTGCATTATGGAAGCAGTCGTTTCCCGTCGCCTTTGCAGGCTCCTCCAGATATGGCTCTGTCTCACCATGATAAAGGTCGAAGTATGGAGTAAAGCGCTGGCCGGGACAATAGTAGAAATTATTCTGGGGGTCGAAGCCGTTCTGGGGATTATCCTCCTCACCAAGATCCTTCACACCATCTGGCTTGCAGACAGAGTGATACTGACGGGCAACATGGTTGGGCACAAAGTCGATAATCACCTTCATGCCAGCCTTATGAGTGCGCTCTATGAGAGACTCAAACTCAGCCATTCGCTTATCTACATCTACCGCAAGATCAGGATCTACATCGTAATAGTCAGTGATGGCATAAGGCGATCCTGCCCTACCCTTCACGATGGCAGGATGATTCCTGGGGATTCCATAGGCAGAGTAGTCTGTCTGTGTGGCATGACGGATAATACCTGTGTACCAAATATGGCTCACGCCCATCTCCCTGATTTTCTTCAGGGCGCTGGGCGTGAAGTCGTTCATCTTTCCACATCCGTTCTCGGCAAGACTACCGTTCTCCTTGCGGGTGGTGTTCTTATTGCCGTAGAGACGAGTGAAAATCTGATATAAAACTATCTTTTCACTCTTCATTATTCACTTACTTCGATACCGTGAGCAGAAACCTCTTTATTAATCTTTACGATCATACCCTGAAGAGCCTTGCCAGGACCGCACTCCGTAAAGTCATCAGCACCGTCGGCAATCATATTCTCTACGCTCTGAGCCCAACGTACAGAACTTGTGAGCTGGGCGATGAGGTTGGCCTTGATCTCTGCCGGGTCAGTATGAGGTTTACCGTCTACATTCTGATAGACAGGGCACTTAGGAGCCTTTATCTCGGTATTCTCAATAGCTGCCTGAAGCTCATCCTTTGCAGGCTGCATAAGAGGAGAGTGGAAAGCGCCGCCGACCTTCAGAGGAAGAGCACGCTTGGCACCGGCAGCCTTCAGCTGCTCACAAGCCTCGTTGATAGCATCAATGTTACCAGAGATAACAAGCTGTCCAGGACAGTTATAGTTGGCAGGAACCACAACACCCTTGCCCATCTTGCTCACCTCGGCACATATCTCCTCAATCTTCTCGAAAGGCAGTGCTATGATGGCAGCCATTGTGGAGGGCTGAGCCTCGCATGCCTTCTGCATTGCCATAGCACGTGCGTAAACGAGCTTCAGACCATCCTCGAAGCTGAGGGCTCCTGCTGCCGTAAGGGCAGAGAACTCACCAAGAGAGTGACCGGCTACCATCTTCGGATCGAAGGCATCACCCATGCAAAGGGCAGAGATAACACTGTGCAGGAATACTGCGGGCTGTGTAACCTTGGTCTGCTTCAGCTCTTCGTCGCTACCCTCAAACATAATATCGGTAATCCTATAACCGAGAATATCATTAGCCTTTTCAAAAAGTTCCTTTGCCATAGGGTTGGTATCGTAAAGATCCTTACCCATACCTGTGAACTGTGCTCCCTGTCCGGGAAAAACAAATGCTTTCATTTTCTTATTACTTTTATATTACTTGAAACCTTATTAATAATTCAGCTTTTATCCTTTTTAACTGTAAATCGGGTGCAAAATTACTTATTTTTTCTGAAAGATTACCCAATATATTAAAATTTTTAGCCAAAGCGGGCTTATTATCGAATTTTTTATGTAAGTTTGCACTTTAGAAAGAGAAAAGATATTTGGAAATGAAGTTAATTGTCATCACCAAACCCACATTTTTCGTTGAGGAAGACAAGATTATTGTCAACCTTTTCGAAGAAGGACTGGACAATCTTCACTTATGCAAGCCCGGATCGTCACCGATGTATTCTGAGCGTCTGTTGACGCTGTTGGGCGAAGAACTGGCGGGTAAGATTACAGTCCACAACCATTTCTACCTGAAAGAAGAATATAAGCTCAAAGGAATACATATCGATGATGCCTATACAGAGCCTCCGTCAGGATATAAAGGCAACATTACCCGCACCTGTCATGCCATCAGTGAGCTGAAAGAAACCAAGAAACATACAAACTACGTGTTCCTTCAGTCGATCTTTGACAGCCAGACAGTGGACAGCGAAAAGCAGTCGTTCACTCAAGAGGAATTGAAAGAGGCGTCACGACAAGGCCTGATCGACAAGAAGGTTTATGCTCTGGGAGGTATGAACCTTGACAATGTCAAGTATGCTAAGGATCTCGGTTTCGGGGGTATAGTAATCTGCGGAGATCTCTGGAACCGATTTGATATCCACAACCAGCTTGACTATAAGGAGTTGCTCCAGCATTTCGGGCGACTCCGTAAGGCAGTAGACTAATAATACATTATATTATATATAAAAATGTCAGATAAGAATTCTTATATGGTTTTTTCAGGTACTGCTACGAGGTACCTTGCAGATAAGATCTGCCAGAGTCTGGGTTGCCCATTAGGTCAGTTGCAGATTACGAAGTTCTCAGACGGTGAGTTTGCTGTCAGTTATGAGGAGAGCATTCGCGGGCGCGATGTCTTCCTCGTACAGAGCACATTCCCCAACAGTGACAATTTGATGGAGCTTCTCCTGATGATCGATGCCGCCAAGCGCGCTTCCGCACGTAC
>DGTJ01000072.1:9465-46473 GCA_002393725.1 Prevotella sp. UBA4339
CCCTACTTCGGATGGGCACGTCAGGATCGGAAGGATAAGCCTCGCGTAAGCATTGGAGCAAAACTTGTTGCAGATCTGTTAAGTGTTGCTGGAGTAAACCGCGTGATTACGATGGATTTGCATGCTGACCAGATTCAGGGATTCTTTGATGTTCCAGTAGATCATCTGTATGGTTCTGGTGTTATCATCCCCTATCTGGAGAGCCTGCATCTCGAGGACCTCGTGATAGCATCACCCGACGTTGGAGGTTCTAAGCGTGCCAACACATACGCCAAGTACCTGAAGTGCCCTCTGGTGCTGTGCAACAAGACCCGTGCACGAGCCAACGTAGTAGAGTCGATGCAGATTATCGGTGATGTGGAAGGGAAGAATGTGGTAATCATCGACGATATGGTTGACACCGCAGGCACCATCACCAAGGCTGCTGACATTATGAAAGAGCACGGAGCAAAGACGGTACGTGCGTGTGCATCACACTGTGTGATGTCAGGTCCTGCCAGTGACAGAGTGCAGGATTCTGCTCTTGAGGAGATCATCTTCACTGACTCTATACCTTACACTCAGAGATGTGCTAAGGTTAAGCAACTGTCAGTAGCCGACATGTTTGCAGAAGCCATACGCCGTGTTATTGACAATCAGAGTATAAGCGACCTTTACATTATCTGATTGTGAAGAGAGGCAAGTATATACTACTGGCAGCAGTATGCCTGATGGCATATAGCTGCCAGCTTTCATCTGAGCAGCGACAGGCAAAGGAGTGGAAGGCACTCAACGACACCATAGCAGAGTGCTCAAAGAAAATCTCCAATATCGTAGAGGTCATTCAGCAGAGTCCTCATACCTCAGAGGAGACCCAAAAGAGCCTTATGCACGATGTCGACAGTATAGAGCGCAGGATGAAACAGGCTATCCGCAACTGCATGGAGCGCAACAAAGATAATGAATTAGGGAAATACCTCCGGGAGAACTACCGGGAAGAATAAAAAATCCCCTGCTCAGACGAGCGGGGGATTATCGTTATGAACTGAAGATTAGCCTTTGAATGCAGGAAGCTCAAGCCACTTAACGTAGCAGAAGTCCTGACGGTGAGGCAGGTTCTTGTTCTTAGGATACATACGTACTGCACTCTTATACTGACCGAACTGTGTAGGCTTCAGCTCTGCCTCGAAGGTATAGTTGTTGCCCTCGTGACCTGTCATCTTCAGAGGCTCTACAGAGAATATCTTCTCCTCGCCGTCCTTGTTGATAAACACGTTCACCTTCTCGAGACCTACTGCATCGTCGAGGCCCTGCTCGTTGATGACATACTTGAGGTGGTACTGATTACCAGCCTCGCAGCCTTTTACAGGGAAATCCCATTCAGCAGAAACTACGCTGATGGCATCCCAGCGCTCAGCAACAGTCTCCTTCCACAGAGCAATCTCCTTGGCAAGCTTATTATCGTCCTTAGAGATCTCCTTGAAACGCTTGGCTTCCTTCTCGTAGAACTTAGAATAATAGTCATCGAGCTGACGCTTCATTGTGTAGTGAGGAGCAATCTGGGCGATAGAGTTCTTTATAACCTTTATCCAGCCCTTAGAGATACCCTTCTTATCCTTGTTGTAATACAGAGGCACGATCTCGTTCTCGAGCAGACCATAGATGGTAGCAGCATCGAGCTGATCCTGATAGCCCTGGTTCTGGTAAGTACGCTTCTCAGTAAGAGCCCATCCGGCACCCTCACGATAGCCCTCAAGCCACCAACCGTCTTTCACGCTGAGGTTTACGACACCGTTCATCTCTGCCTTCTCGCCAGATGTACCTGATGCCTCAAGAGGACGTGTAGGAGTATTCATCCAGATATCAACACCCGACACAAGACGACGTGCGAGCAGGAAGTCATAGTCCTCAAGGAAGATAATCTTACCAAGGAACTCTGGACGCTGAGATATCTCGTAGATCTTCTTGATAAGACCCTGACCGGCACCATCAGCAGGGTGCGCCTTACCAGCAAAGAGGAATATTACTGGGTGCTCAGGATCGTTGACAATCTTTGAAAGACGAGCCTCGTCTGTGAACAGAAGGTGAGCACGCTTGTAAGTAGCGAAACGACGGCAGAAGCCGATAACCAGTGCATTCGGATTCATCTGCTCCAAGAGGCGTACCACGCGTGAAGGATCACCCTGATTACGCAGCCATGTCTCACGGAACTGCTCCTTGATATAATCGAAGAGCTTGTTCTTCAGAGCCATACGTGTCTCCCAGATTTCCTCATCAGGACAGTCGTAGATTCCGTGCCAGATATCCTCGTTGGACTGGTCGCTCATGTGCTTCTCGTCGAAGTACTTGGCATATATCTTGCGCCACTCTGTAGCACACCAGGTGGGGAAGTGAACACCATTAGTAACATAGCCTACGTGGTTCTCTTCAGGGAAATATCCGTTCCAGATAGGAGCGAACATCTTCTGAGATACCCAGCCGTGAAGCATAGACACACCATTTACCTCCTGACAGGTGTTGCAGGCAAATGTAGACATACAGAACTTCTCACCGTGGTCTTCTGGGTTTGTACGACCCATACCGATGAACTCATCCCATGTGATGCCGAGCTTCTGAGGATATCCGCCCATGTACTTGCCGAACAAGCCCTCGTCGAAGTAGTCATGACCTGCAGGCACTGGGGTGTGTACAGTGTAAAGACCACTTGCACGTACCAGCTCAAGAGCCTGGTTGAAGGTCAGGCCTTCATCGATATAGTCGCACAGACGCTGCAGGTTGCAGAGAGCTGCATGACCCTCATTACAATGATATATATCCTTCTTGATACCAAGCTTCTTCAGCAGCAGCATACCTCCGATACCGAGCAGGATCTCCTGCTTCAGACGATTCTCCCAGTCACCACCGTAGAGAGCGTGGGTGATAGGCTTATCGAAGTCAGAGTTCATCTCGTTGTCGGTGTCGAGCAGATAGAGCTTTACACGACCTACATTTACGCGCCATACGTAAGCGTGAACCTGATAGTTTGTATAAGGGACATCGATTACCAGCGGGTTACCATCCTTGTCAAGCTGACGCTCGATAGGCAGGCTTCCGAAGTTCTGAGTCTCATAGTTGGCAATCTGCTGACCATCCATAGAGAGACTCTGTGTAAAGTATCCGTAACGATACAGGAAACCAACGGCACACATATCGACATTAGAGTCGGAAGCCTCCTTCACATAGTCACCAGCGAGCATACCAAGACCGCCGGAATAGATCTTCAGTGCTGAGTGCATACCATACTCCATGCAGAAATAAGCTACTGACGGGCGCTTTGAATCAGGCTTAACGTCCATATACTTACAGAAATCAGCATATACATTCTTTATGCGCTTCATCAGTGCCTTATCCTTAAGGATGGCCTCCTTACGTGCAAAGCTGAGACGCTCAAGAAGCATCACTGGGTTATGCTTTACATCGTGATAAATCTCAGGATCAAGGTCACGGAACAGGTCACGAGCCTCGTAGTTCCACACCCACCACAAGTTGTGGGCAATTTCGTCCAAACACTTCAACTCCTCTGGAAGAGTAGCCTTCACGGTCAGCTCTTTCCAAGCTGGAGAATTAGCGTAATCTGCTTTAATCTTCATAATCTCTTAAACTTTTTGAATTATTCTAGTTATTATTGTCCTTTTTCCTTTCTTCTGCCTTACTTAGAGCTATATCGTATGCTTTTTCATAATATTTGATAAACTCACTCCACAAGGCTTTCTTCGACAACGTCTCTGCATTCTTGCGGCACTCGTCAATCTGCTTCTTTGTGAAGTTTGAGAAGTCAGCGACAGTATCCTTGATATTGTCAGCCACCTCTGAGTAGTTATAGTCTGTACGGTGAATTACTTTCACACCGTCGGTTATCTCCCCGTAATGCCCGAAGACACTGTTTGCCCAAAGACCGAATCCTGCGAGGTCGGTAGTGATACATGGCACCTTGAAGGCTACTGCTTCCAGCGGAGTATATCCCCAAGGCTCGTAATAAGACGGATATATGCAAAGGTCATTGCCGAGCACGATGTCGTAGTAAGCAATGTTCAGGATGCCGTCCTTGCCGTCGAGATAGCATGGCAGGAAGATTACTTTCACGTTCTCATCCTTGCGGTTATGCATATCAAAAAACTTCAACATGCCAAGCACATTGTCATGGCTCATATTGTGCAGCCAGTGTGTCACCTGAGGCACCTCGAGTGGTGTGGTAAACACAGGGGCACCATCATTCTTCTTTGAATTCTGCATCTTCTCGAGGCGTTCCTGAAGATCCTTACGAGGCTCTCCCACCCATCCTGGCACTTCGATAAAGGCAACTACCTTCTTCTTCAGAGCCTTATCGCGCAGCAGACGGTTCATTGCCTCAACAAACACATCGATACCCTTATTGCGGAACTCATAGCGTCCTGAAGTAGAGATAATCAAGGTGTCATCATCGAGCTGTTCACCCAGAAGGGCATTTGCAACATCAAGCAGACGACGACGTGCTGCCTTACGCTTGCTGGTGAACTGAGCTGCCTTAGGCACGAAACTGTTATCGAAGCCATTTGGAAGTACCACGTCTACAGGTTTGTCAAGCAGTTCTACGCACTCCTTTGCAGTAATATCGCTGACTGTAGTAAAGCAGTCAACATAATGAGCAGTCTGCTTCTCTATGGAGTGCTTTGACTGCATGTTCAGCTCTCCTGCCATCTGATCACCGTTATATGCGAAGAGGTAGTCGTAGAGAGGCTTCATATTTCCAGCGATACTGCGACCGATGCTTGTAGCGTGGGTTGTAAAGATAGTACCTACCTGAGGCAGCTTATTGTTGACATAGAGTGCTCCAAGACCACACATCCACTCATTGGCATGATAAATGATTTTGGTATTCTCATTCCACGCTCCACGTTCCACATTCCACTTATACAAGCTCTCAACCACCAGTGCTGCAGCATAAGAGAACATAGAAGCCTCGTCATAGTCACCATAGGCATGCAGAGAGTCAACACTATAATTCTCCCACAGCCAACCGTATATCTCGTTCTTCTTTTCATAGAATGGCACGAAATCTACGAGAATGGCGATCGGTTCTCCCGGCACCGTCCAGCGCCCCACCCTTACATTAAGACCGCTTTTCTTCGCCTCCCATTGCCACTCGGCAAGGAGAGAATTATCCTCTTTGAAATAGGGACTTTCTTCCTTCGTATAATTACCATCTTCGCGCTTCCAGAGCCCTGGACCTATAAAGAAGATTTTATCTTGATGTGCCGCCTGCAATGTCTTGGCACGTGTCGAAAGGACTGTATAGATTCCACCGACTTTGTTACACACTTCCCAACTCGATTCAAATATAAAGTCAGGCTTCAAAAGACTTTTACTCATGAGTATATTAATAAACTGGTGCAAAGATACTTAAATTTTTCTAAATTCCACCATATTTCATGCTTATTTTCGTCATTTTCAATAATTTATTGATTTAGATTTGCTATCTTTGCCCGCAAAATTAGTCTCGTATATGAAAAAGTTAATAGTAACACTTGCAGCATGGCTAATGTCGCTTGCCACTTCACTGGCTCAGAGTGAGGGGAAACCGTTTCATGCACACATCTACAATAACGAATATGAGGTATATATGAAGATCAATTTCTACGAGGAAGACATCCAAGTACCAGGCCAGGAGCTATACGGTTCTCTGCCCGGATTTTTCGGCAAGGAGCACAACTCCTTCTGCTGGGTCATCACGTCGGCAAAGGTAAAAGGCAAGACAGCCACCATTTCGCTCATCAACGACTACGGTTCTGAAGATCTCACCGCCACGCTCACACTACAGAATGATTCCACTTATATTCTCAAACAGACAGAAGGTTCAACGCTCAAAGTTCCCAATAAGGGTAAGTGGCAGAAGATTCCCAAGACTCTTGTTCTCAAACTGAAGAAATAAAAAAAACAGGTGTCACCTTATCGATGACACCTGCTTTATTTTCGAAGGGGTAATTTACTTCACCTTCTCCACGATGGCCTTGAAAGCCTCAGGATTGTTCATGGCGAGGTCAGCGAGAACCTTACGGTTGATCTCGATACCAGCCTTAGCGAGCTTGCCCATCAGGACAGAATAGCTCATGCCTTCCAAACGAGCGGCAGCATTGATACGCTGGATCCACAGGCTGCGGAAATTGCGCTTCTTGTTACGACGATCGCGGTAAGCATAGGTCAGACCCTTCTCCCAGGTATTCTTTGCTACTGTCCAAACATTCTTACGGGCTCCAAAATAGCCACGGGTAAGCTTCAAAATTCTCTTACGCTTTGCTCTTGATGCAACGTGATTTACACTTCTTGGCATAGTTTCTTACTTCTTTAAATGTTAGACAATAGGGTTAGCGGAGACACAGCAGATCACGAACCTGCTTCATGTTTGAAGGGTCAACGATTGCAGAGTGCACAAGATTGCGCTTCTGCTTCTTGGTCTTCTTTGTCAGAATGTGGCTGTGGTAAGCATGATTTCTCTTAACCTTACCTGTACCGGTGAATGAGAATCTCTTCTTGGCACCGGAGTTTGTCTTTACTTTTGGCATTGTTTTTAAAATTTTAATTGTTTATTAATTAAAGCGGTGGCAACGCATATACCGGGCGCAGCGCACCTTTATTTTCTTAATCTTCTGATTCCGTAAGCTTCTTAAGCGCATCGGCAGAGATCTTTGCGTTAGCAAACAGACCGCCATTTGACGGCATCTCTTCCTTAACCTCCTTAGCTTCGGCAACCTGAGTTTTCTTGCTCTCCCTGGATTCTGCCTCAGCTGCCACTCCTGAGCCATCGCCTACCCGCAGCCTTTCACGGTCACGAGCCTGCTGACTCTTTTTCTTCTCGCCTGCCTTCTTTGGAGTCAGGTAGAGGAACATCTTCTTTCCTTCAAGTGATGGCATACTCTCCACCTTTCCCACTTCCTCCAAATCATTGGCGAAACGCAGAAGCAGCACCTCGCCCTGCTCTTTGAACAGGATTGAGCGCCCCCTGAAGAATACGTATGCACGCACCTTGTTTCCTTCTTCCAAGAACTCCTTGGCATGCTTCAGCTTGAACTGATAGTCGTGCTCATCCGTCTGAGGTCCGAACCGGATCTCCTTAACCTCCACCTTCACCTGCTTTGCCTTCATCTCCTTCTGGCGCTTCTTCTGCTGGTAGAGGAACTTGGAGTAGTCGATGAGACGACAAACGGGCGGATTTGCATTAGGTGATATCTCCACGAGATCCACACCCTGCTCACGGGCCATATTCAATGCATCACGGGTTGGAACTACAGTACTGCCTTCTTCACCCACAATACGAACTTCACGTACTCGAATCTGCTCGTTGATTCGGTACTGCTGCTTCATTTTGTCATTCTTCATCAACTATTTTTTAAAAATCGGCTGCAAAATTACTAATTTTAGTTGATAGTTCATAGTTCATTGTTCATAGTTTTTATGAAATTATGAAAATTTAACACACCATGCGGTTTATGTATTTCCAACCATGAACTCTGAACCATGAACTCTGAACTTATCAAAAGTCTTTCGTCATTTCTGCCACGCGTGAGTTCACCTCGTCGATAAACTCCTGAATGGTCTTTACACTCTGCTCGCCACCACCCTGAGGACGAACGGCAACAGTACCATCCTGCTCCTCCTTCTCACCGACGATGACCATATATGGAATGCGCTTCAACTCATTGTCGCGTATCTTACGTCCCAGCTTCTCGTTGCGCAGGTCGATGGTAGCACGCACCCCACCCTCGGAGAACTTCTTGCACACCTCCTGGGCATAGTCGTTGAACTTCTCTGAAAGCGGCAGGATAGCCACCTGATCAGGAGTAAGCCAGAGCGGGAAGTGACCGCTGGTATGCTCGATAAGCACAGCAGTGAAACGCTCCAGCGATCCGAATGGAGCACGGTGGATCATCACAGGAGTCTTCTTGGTATTGTCCTCGTCGGTATATTCGAGCTGGAAGCGCTTTGGCAGGTTGTAGTCCACCTGGATAGTACCCAGCTGCCAGCGACGACCGATAGCGTCCTTGATCATAAAGTCGAGCTTAGGTCCATAGAAAGCAGCCTCGCCATACTCCACCTTGGCATTCAGGCCCTTCTCCTGACAAGCCTCGACGATAGCCTTCTCAGCCAATGCCCAGTCCTCGTCGGTACCCACATACTTTGTGTGGTCGTTAGGATCACGGAGCGAGATCTGCGCCTCGAAGTTGAAGCCGAAGGCAGTAAGCACTACACCGATGATATCCATCACATTGAGGAACTCCTGCTTAACCTGGTCTGGACGACAGAAGAGATGGGCATCATCCTGAGTGAACGAACGCACACGAGTCAGTCCATGAAGCTCTCCACTCTGCTCATAGCGATATACAGTACCGAATTCGGCAATACGCAGAGGCAGGTCCTTGTACGAACGCGGTTTCCATGCGAAGATCTCGCAGTGGTGAGGACAGTTCATCGGCTTCAGCATATATTCCTCATCTTCCTCCGGAGTGGTGATAGGACGGAATGAGTCCTGACCGTAGTGGGCATAGTGACCAGAAGTGACATACAGACTCTTGCCACCGATGTGCGGAGTGATGACCTCCTGATAGCCATAGCGCCTCTGAACCTTACGCAAGTGATCCTGCAAGCGCAGGCGAAGGTCTGTTCCCTTCGGCAGCCAGATAGGAAGGCCCTTACCTACTTTCTCCGAGAACATAAACAGCTCCATCTCTTTACCTATCTTACGGTGGTCGCGCTTCTTTGCCTCCTCCAGCATCTCCAGATACTCATCGAGCATCTTCTTCTTTGGGAAAGAGATACCATACAGACGCTGCATCTGCTCGCGGTTAGCATCGCCACGCCAGAAAGCACCTGCCACAGAGGTAAGCTTTACGGCCTTTATCTCGCCTGTATCCATGAGGTGCGGACCGCGGCAGAGGTCAGTGAAGTTACCCTGCGTGTATGTTGTGATGGTACCGTCTTCCAGGTCCTGCTCGATATGCTCGCACTTATATGTCTGACCGTCAGCAGCAAACTGCTTCAGGGCATCGGCCTTGGCAACCTCCTTGCGAACCACAGGCTCCTTCTTGCCTGCCAGCTCCTTCATCTTTGCCTCAATCTTCGGGAAGTCGCTCTCCTTGATGCTCTCGCCATCCTTAAGCAGCACATCATAGAAGAAACCGTTCTCTACTGCAGGACCGAAACCGAACTGTATACCGGGATAGAGCTCCTGCAGAGCCTCTGCCAACAGGTGGGCAGAAGTGTGCCAGAAGGTATGCTTACCCTCTTCGTCATCAAACTTATAGAGTTCAATCTTGGCATCCTCATTGATAGGACGATTCAACTCAACAGTCTCACCGTTTACACCGCAACTCACGACGCTGCGTGCGAGAGCCGGAGAGATACTCTCTGCAATCTGTAAGCCAGTTACGCCCTGTTCATACGAACGAACAGATCCGTCTGGAAATGTAATATTAATCATACCTTAATTATATAAATAATTGAATTCAGGGCGCAAAAGTACACAAAAAAGCCGAAAGCACCAAACTTTCGGCTGTTTTTTACGAATTAATTTTGTTACTATTACTTAGCTCCAGGGATGTTAAGCACCACATCAAGGTCGTTGGTCCTGCTACTGAGCGAGCTCACTTCCTGGTTGGTATCGGTAAGCATACTTGTCAGTATGGGCTTGAGATATGCCATCAACAATGTATGTATCAATCCTACGGTAGCGTCGAGGCTCGCGTCGTCGCCACTCCCTTTCATCCGCTGTATGCACAGTTGCTTCACAGCCGCATCGATGTCGGCAATAAGCACCTGACCGCGTGGATTATCGTTCTCGTTGCCAGTGAGGTGTATCATGAAGACGTCTCTGAGCGAATCACCGAGATACTCCATGATCAGTTCGCCAGCCTCCTGTGGCGTGTTGGGCAGCAGCATGGCGGGTACTCCGAGCGTTGGGAGAACGCTGCGATATGATTCTATCGTGGGCCAGTATTCATTGATGTGCCACACCAGTCCGTCGACGATGTTCGTAGAACTGCGCTTGTAGCACTCTTGCCTGAGGTTGGCAATTGATGGTATCGAGCTGATGTAGCCCGTGCTGACATCCCAGCGCGTGAAGTCGGTGTTGGTTCTGATCATGCGCCACGGATTTGGATAGCCAACAGCTGAGCCAGTGGATATGTCTATCAAACTGTCGACGCCGGCATCTGAATGAACCCTGTACTGGGCGATGTCCTGCAGGTGCTGGTGACCGGTGAACACGAGATGTATGCCGTGCTCCATCATTTCCTCAGAAATCTTTTCTGCAAAAACGTCCGATTATAACGTTTCCTTGCAAATCCTCGAAATGTCGAAAAATGTTCATCAAAACGAATAGTGCCACTTTTCGACCTGAATAGTGGCACTATTCGACCCGAATTATGGCACTATTCACCCCGAATTACTGTCCTTCGAAACATGTCAAAAACAATTGAAAGAAAAAATAGGAGTGCACTCTACTTCTGGCGATACTGCTTTATGACGCTATAAGCACTATATATGCCAAGCTCACCGGCCTTGCTCAAGTCGGATACTCCCTCCTGAATCCTGCCGGAATAGATATGCGTAAGACCACGATTAAACCATGCCTCGGGGATATTCGCATCAAGCTCGATGGCATGGTTGAAATCATCGATGGCATGCTGATAGTCCTTACGGATCGCATAGAGACAGCCGCGATTATAGTGAAGATATGCATTATTGGGTGAGAGCTTCAATGCTTCGCAAAGGTCGCTGAGGACATTGGCAGACTTCAGCTCAATATTAGTACCCTGAGCAGCATTGAACTCATTGATACGAGCCTGGCATACAGCACGTTGCCAATATGCAAGAGTAGACGTAGAGTCAATCTGCAACATAGTCGACAGGTCATCGATGGCAGAGTCGAAGTTCTGGATAGCGGAATAAGCTACAGCACGGAGCATGAGCAGCGGTACGACCTTCTTGTCGCTCTTCGCCTCACCTATCGCCACTGTCAGGGAGTCAAGATATGCAAAATAGCGCTTCATACTCTTCTCATCGATATTCGGCTGGTTGGCTCCGATATAGACCTTATGAGACTGCGAGCTCTGATTGAAGGCATCCACTTCACGGTCAAAGGCTATATACTGATGCAAGTCATCATTGACAGACTGTAACAACAACGCATACATCGGCTGCCACGACATATCCACCTTGCGGTTCTGCACTCGCCCACGATAGTCGCTCTTATACTCATGCTCAACCTCCTGCTCGTCGGCCACAACAAGTTGGTTGTACTTCTCCAGATCAGTATCACTCTTACGTCGCATCTGCTTCTTGGAAAGGCGCGTCTGCTTGCCAAACCTCTTGTCCATCTGAGCCTTGAGGATACGGAACTCGTCGAGCTCTGCCTGGCGGGTATTGCCAAGACGCCGGTAGCAGGCAGCACGATGCTGAAGACCGAACCAGAAATTTGGAAATTCGTCGATAACCTTGGAATAGTCAGCAATAGCAGCTCTGAGATTACCCGTCTGTTCAAGGAGGAGTGCACGATTGAAGAGCGCCATAAGGTTATTAGGCTCAAGCTTAAGCACAAAGTCGAAGTCTTCGATTCCACGGTTGTCATCGCCCACCTGAGCCCTCAGCAGTCCGCGGTTATAGTGTCCGAGGAAATTGTTGGGGTCGAGGTCGAGAGCAGTGTCGTAGTCGGCCATTGCCCCACGAAGGCCGTTCTGATTGTATCGGGCCATGGCGCGGTTGATGTAATATGCGGCATTCTTTGGCTGCAGATGAATTGCCTTGGTGAGGAATCCCTCTCCCTCCTTCCATTTCTGTCGTGCAAGGCTTATGATTGCCCGTTCTGCCCAGATACCAGCATCGTAAGGATCGAGGTCAAGGCTCTTATCGAGAGATTTCACTGCCGATGTTGTGTCCTTCTTAAGCATATAGATCTCCGCCTGCATCGAATAGGCACGGGCATAGCCCGACCAGTGCATCAGCATCGTGTCTATCTCTGCAAGACCGCGATCATAGTCTTTCTCGTTTATGCGGCAGAGAATCCGGTTATGCCAAAGGCTCTGATTGTCAGGATTATAGCGGAGGGCATGGGTATAGTCTTCGATGGCCTCGGCATACTTCTTCTGATTAATGCGGCAGAGACCGCGCAGCTCGTAGCAGCTCACCACGTACGGATTGCGTTCTATCGCCTCTGTACAGTCGCTCTCGGCCCCACGGAAATCATCAAGATAGAACTTAGCCACTCCTCGGAAGAACCAAGGCTCATAAAGATAAGGCTTGGCACCTATCGCCTGATTGAAATACTGTATCGACAGCACATAATCCTCGTAATAGAGTGCCGAGCGGCCTATCATCACAAGGCGGTCGGTATTGTACTGGGCATGTATAGGCAAAAAGGCGAGAAGGCACAGAAGCAAAACAGCCTGATGCCTAACACCTCTTATCCAAGACACCATATCCCAGACCTTCCTCAGCATTTGCCTTTATCTCCTGACCGGTTTTGTGCGATAAGAACAGCGATAGCGCCCCTTGATCAATGCAGCCAGCTTGCTCTTGACAAGCTGCTTGCGAAGGGGAGAGATACGGTCTACGAACATCTTTCCGTCGAGATGATCAAACTCATGCTGCATCACCCGGGCAAGATATCCCTCGATCCATTCGTCATGATGCTTAAACTCCTCATCGTCCCACTCCACATGAATACGAGTAGGACGAACCACCTTCTCGTGAATGGCAGGCAGAGAGAGGCATCCCTCTTCTGATGAATCGGTGTTCGACTCATCGTACTCTATGATATGAGGATTGATGAACACCTGGCGGAAGCCTTTATACTCCGGCAGATCTTCCGACAGCACGTCGAGGTCGATGACAGAGAGACGGATAGCCTTACCGATCTGAGGTGCAGCCAGTCCGATACCATCCGACTCCGCAAGTGTCTCCCACATATCCTCGATAAGCTTCTTCAGATCGGGATAGTCGGGGGTTATATCTTCAGCCACCTTTCGAAGTACAGGCTGACCATATATATAAATAGGTAATATCACGTGATAAAATTAGAAATAATGGATTAGAAATTATGATTACTTACGTGAGCGGAGATAGTCCTCGAGGATAATTGTGGCACTTATCTCATCCACCAGGGCCTTGTCCTGACGTGCTTTCTTCCTGAGGCCTCCGTCGAGCATCGCCTGATGGGCCAGGACGGAAGTAAAGCGCTCGTCAAAATATTCTATCGGGACTTGGGGTATCGCCTTGCGCCACCTGCTGACGAACTGCTGCACACGGGCAAGATTCTCACTGGGCTGACCGTTAGGCTGACGAGGCTCACCGATGATGATACGCTCAACAGGCTCTTTGGCAAGATAAGCCTTAAGCCACTCGAAAAGCTCTGACGTAGAAACAGTCGCCAACCCTCCAGCTATAATCTGTAACGGGTCGGTGACTGCTATGCCAGTACGCTTCTTACCGTAATCTATTGACAGTATCCGCGCCAAACTGCTTATTGGTTAGAGAGCAACCAAGCGTCCTTGTAAGCCTCCTGCTCACGGAACTGATCGCGGCAACGGGCTGCGTCGGCCTTGCTGTCGAAGGTGGCAGCTACTACACGGAACATATTGCGATCCTCATTCTTTACGATCTGAGCATCATAGCCAGCATTCTTAAGACGCTGCTGCAATCCCTCGGCATTTGACTGCAAGCCGAATGAGCCAACAACGACACTGTATGCCTTCAAGCCACTGCCATTAACAACGGCAACACGCTCTGAGCGAACAGATACATTGTCATAGTTGTCTACTCTGCGAACCTCGTTGGCAGGCTTTGTCTGAACGGGTGCAACCACTGCCGGCTCCTCGTAAGTGGCAGGCTGGGTAGTAGTCTGCTGCTGAGCTGTCTGAGTGTCATACTGCTTGGCCTTCTCGTAAGCCTTTTTATAGGCACTTTCACTTGATTTACAACTTGTCATGCTCAGTGCGAGGCAGAATCCTGCACACAATACAATGTACTTCTTCATTTGCTTAAATTATTTTAATGTTATACTTCTGTTTCAAATATTTGCTGCGAAATTACAAAATATCGGGCAAAAAGACCAAAAAAAACTGCATAAAGTTTGTTAAATGAAGGAAATATGGCCGTTTTAACAAAAAATGACAGGCAAAAGAGGGCTAAATTCGAAATAATTCCGTAAATTTGCGAAGTGTAAACAAATGTTTAATTCAAATCATACTAATATGAAGAGTTTAGGTTATATCGGAGCATTCCTCGGTGGTGCCATTGCAGGCGCAGCCCTCGGAATCCTTATGGCTCCTGAAAAGGGACAGGACACTCGTGTGAAGATTACTGACGCTGTAGAAGGCTTCCTCAAGAAGCACAACATCAAGCTCAGCCGAAAGGAAGTAGTCGACTTGGTAGACGACATTGAGGACGCTTCTGACGAAATTTAAGAGATGCTGTCAAGCGACAAGAACGTAGAAACGATTGCGCAACTCATCGAGGTACTCAAGCATTACCTCGGACTTCAGACAGAGTATCTGAAACTTGACGTGATTGACAAGGTGGTACGCCTTCTTACTGCTGCCACCTTGGCAATCGTGTTCGTACTAATCATTATTGCCGTATTTATGTATGCCTCATTTGCCACTGCTTTCTGGCTGGCGGCATACATCGGGACTGCAAAGGCTTTCCTCGTAGTTGGAGGATTCCACCTGCTGATATTCATACTGTTCGTGATATTCCGCAAGTCATGGATAGAGAAGCCGTTAGTTCGTTTCCTTGCAGGGCTGTTCCTCAGCAAATAGATTAATTCCCGACTATCATGTTACCAGTAAAGGACACCACTCATACCTATCGCACTCTGGAGGAGATCCGTCAGCGCAAGGAAGAGCTTGCACAACAGATTTCCAGCGACAGCACGCGCTTCTCAACATTGTGGAACGATGTATTCATCAAAAAAGAGAACACCTCAAAGGGCGACTACATCGCAAGTCTGGTGAGCAAGGGATTCGTTGCCTTCGATGCCTTCCTTATGGTACGTAAGCTGATGAAGACATACGGGTTCCTGACAGGCAAGTCAAAGAAGAAAAAGAAATAAGTCAGATATTTATTTCCTGCCCGTCGTATGCCAACTGAATATCAGATGGCAATTTCTTATTCACCTCTTCATGAAGGCCGATGTCGTGACAGGAGTGAATGATGAATGAGCACTCCGCCCCTACCCTCCTGGCAAAGGCAACGGCCTCATCCACCAACTGGTGAGAATGATGGGGCTTGTCGAATCGCAGGGCATTGACCACCAAGACCCTTACCCCTTTCACATAGTCGACCTCAGCGTCATCGATGGTTTTCATGTCTGTGATATATGCCAGGCTGCCTATACGATAGCCAAGTATTGGCAGCTTGCCATGCATCACTTCGAAAGGCACCACCTCGAGATCGCCGAATGACAGTTTCTGGTGAGGATGTATCTCATGGAGTCCGATGGCAGGCACTCCCGGATAACGATGCTCGGCAAAGCAATATGGGAGCATCTCCAGCATCGACTTACATGCATTGGAATCAGCATAGACATTCATCTCACCAAACTGGCAATAGGGACGGATATCGTCCATACCTCCCATGTGGTCGTAATGCGCATGGGTGATAAGAATGGCATCAATCTTGCGGAATGGCTGAGGAAGTATCTGCTGACGGAAATCCGGACCACAGTCTATCAGCAGGCGGGTCTGCTCTGTCTCTATTAGGGCAGAACAGCGAGTGCGCTTGTCATGAGGGTCTGTACTACGGCATACCTCACACTGACAACCTATCACAGGTACTCCGCACGATGTTCCCGTTCCTAAGAAAGTAAGCTTCATATAATGTTAACCTCAGGATGAATATCTATGTCGAATTTCTCTTTTACATCTTTACGGATGGTCTCGCAAAGAGCTACAATCTCAGCTCCTGTGGCACCACCTCGATTCACAAGCACAAGAGCCTGCTTATCGTGCACACCGGCACGCCCGAGAGATTGCCCTTTCCAGCCGCACTGGTCAATCATCCAACCAGCAGGAATCTTCACATGGTCTGCATCAATATCGTAGTGCGGCATACCTTCATATTCCGAAGCCAAGAGTTCATACTTCCTGCGGTCAACAATCGGATTCATAAAGAAACTCCCGGCATTGCCCATCACCTTAGGATCAGGCAACTTAGCATTGCGGATTTCAATGATGGTATCCCGCAACTGTTGTGCTGACGGAGAGACGATTCCCTTCTTATCAAGCTCAGAACGGATATTGCCATAGTCGAGATGAGGAATAAATGTTGCCGAGAGACGATATGTCACCTTGGTGATAAGATACTGATTTCTCCACTCATGCTTGAATCTGCTGTCACGGTAGCCATACCCACAGTCATCACATCCAAATGTGACCATTTCTCCTGTAGCGATACGGACAGCCTCCACGCTGTCTATCACATCCTTTGCCTCCACACCGTATGCTCCGATATTCTGAACTGCCGATGCTCCTACATCACCTGGAATCAGAGAGAGGTTCTCCATTCCGTAATATCCGGCTCCGATGCTCCTGGCAACGATATCGTCCCATACCTCACCACTGCCGCAGACCATCCTGCAGTCAGCTTCGAAATGGTAGCCCTTGATACCTGAGCGAACTACGATACCTTCGAAATCCTTGGTAAGGAGGAGGTTACTTCCTCCACCTATTATAATATAAGGTGAAGATGAATCCCTGAGGATTGCCGCTGCAAGTACAGCCTCCTCGAAATCTTCAAACTCAATGAAACGGCTACACCTGGCTTCAATGCCAAATGTATTATAATCCTTCAGACTATAGTTGCTGTAATCCTTCATTACGTTGTCATTTTCATCAGCAGCCATCTGCCACCGACTTTCTTGAAGCGGAGTTCCATCTCCTGACCGTTGGAAATGCCTCGCATAATGAAAATCTTCTCATTATCAGAAGGTTTCATCTGACCGTAGATGACATTATAAATCGTCTTCGTGGGCAGCTGAGGTGCAAAAGCCTCCCATGTGTCTGGTGTGATGATACCCTCCATAGTGCTGAATTCATCATCAGGATCAGGACCGACGAATGTGACACTATTGTTTATGCTCTTCACCTGGAATCCAATATCCGACACGAACTTCTGATAGAAGGAGAGGAACGAGGCATTGACATTGCTCTCTATCGGCATCTCGTTAATCTCCCTAAGCATCCAGGCTCCACGAATACGATTGAAGACATAGTCCTTCACAACGTTCTTCTTAAGCATGATTTTCTCAACAATAGCCTGGTTTACAGACGTGTCCTTCATCAGCTTCATCTGCTCGTCATTATCGAAAAGCAGTGTATAATACCCCTGGCGCATGAAGAAACGCTCATTGATCCATGACTTCTTCTCGATACTCTCTTTCTTGCCGGTCTTGTTTACCGTCAGAGGGAAGATAATTCTCGTCAACTGCAGTTTCTTGTTGGCAGCGAAGTTGAAGAAGAAATCATCAAACAACTCGTCCATCGCTTTTGGCGTGGGCGTCTCTACTAATAACTGTTCAAGAGTGTCAAGGGCAACAGTGTCGACAGTATCAGCAACAGAGTCAGCTTGCAGTTCTTCATTGGTCTGCGTCCTGCCTCCTGTACAGGAGAACATAAGCAAAATACCAGCTGTGATGACGAGTAAAAATCGCTTCATTATCTCAAATTTTGGGCAAAATTACAAAAAAAGCCACATATTACACCGATTATCGCAGATTTTTTGTAATTTTGCACGCAAATTTTAATCAAATACAAATAATAAATCGTCAAATCGCAAACAAAATGATACTTGATAAGATAGACGAACTGCTAAAAGAAGTGCAGGAATTAAGTGCTAAGAATGCAGACGAGGTGGAACAGCTGCGTCTGAGATATCTTAGCAAGAAGGGCGAGATTACTGCCCTGATGAACGACTTCCGTAATGTTGCTGCCGACCAGAAGAAGACTGTAGGCATGAAGATCAACGAACTGAAGACACTCGCTACCGAGCGCATCAACCAGCTGCGTGAGGAAGTTGACACCCAGGATACAGGTGAGCAGATGATGGACCTGACACGTACCCCCTACCCTGTAAAGTTGGGTACACGCCATCCGCTGACAATTGTCACCAACGAGATTATCGATATCTTCTCACGTATGGGCTTCGTGCTTGCCGACGGCCCGGAGGTAGAGGATGACCTCCACGTGTTCACAAAGATGAACTTCGCTGCCGACCACCCCGCCCGCGACATGCAGGACACATTCTTCGTGTCTCAGCATCCCAACGATGTCACTAAGAACATTCTCCTGCGTTCGCACACCTCTTCTGTTCAGGCCCGTGTGATGGAGAATAT
This sequence comes from Prevotella sp. UBA4339, assembly GCA_002393725.1. Lineage (GTDB taxonomy): Bacteria > Bacteroidota > Bacteroidia > Bacteroidales > Bacteroidaceae > Prevotella. The sequence goes on from DGTJ01000072.1 coordinate 27,842, forward strand.
GCATACAGAGGACGGCAAGCTGACCGCTCCTATCCGCGTTATATGCCCAGGACGTGTATTTCGTAACGAGGCTATCACAGCCCGTGCCCACTGCTTCTTCCATCAGGTGGAAGGTCTTTACATCGACAAGAACGTATCGTTCACCGACCTGAAGCAGGTGCTGCTGTCGTTTGCCAAGGAGATGTTTGGTCCTGACACCAGCATCCGCCTGCGTCCAAGCTACTTCCCATTCACAGAGCCCTCAGCAGAGATGGATATCTCGTGCTTTATCTGTGGCGGCAAGGGCTGCGGATTCTGTAAGCACACAGGATGGGTAGAGATACTTGGTTGTGGAATGGTTGATCCCAACGTGCTTGAGCAGTGTGGTATTGACTCCAAGATATACTCCGGCTATGCATTCGGCATGGGAGTTGAGAGAATAACCAACCTTAAGTATCGCGTTTCAGACCTCCGTTTGTTCTCAGAAAACGATACACGCTTCCTCGAAGAGTTTGAAGCAGCTGACTAACCAAAAGAATCCTCGCCCGGTGGCGAGGATTCATTTTTTCATCTCCTTAATAATCTTGCCCGCTCCTTAAGACTCATCCTGGCATACTTGCGCCACTCTTCGGCCATGCCATTACACTTCTTAAGATAATCGGGGTCATACATTCTTCCATAAGCCTCCAACTCAAAAGGATTGAGCAAATATCCTGCATTCCTTATCTTCAATGAACCGTCTCTGCTCAGCATCTTAGCAATGCTTATCTTCAGCCAATACCATATATATAATATATAGAAGCGCATCCAAGAGTCACCACATGACTGTGCCTGGCGCAGATGAATCATCTCGTGGTTCTTCAGCGGGTTGTACCCATTGTTGAATCTGTCTGCATCAGCCTGAGTCGGGGTGAGTATGCGTCCGAAGAATGTCAGTCCCTCATAGCCTTTACGCAGCCAGAAGGTATTGACGACAGCCGGCATGTCTGTCACCTTGCTCGGCCTGACAGACTTCCACATTATCGGTATCACTCTAAGCATCATCCACATAATCGGACGCAAAGGTACTAATTTCGCTGAAAAAAAAGTGCCGTTCACTGAAAAAAATTGCCGAGGGCACCTTTTCTCACTAACTTTGCAGCAAAAAAGAAGATACAATGTATAATTTAATAGAAACTATAGCAAATATGAAGAAGATGAATCTTTTCTGGATTGCGGTCACAGTATGGTTCGCAATCGCAGCATGCACAACTGACGACAGTTGGGACGACACAAGGTGGACAAACGGACAGAGTACATCAACAACCACAGAAAGCAATGACGACAACTCTGCTACCACTGGCTCGACGGAGAATGTTGTCTATGGAGTATCGAGTGAAGGTGACGTACAGTCATTCAGCGTTGCATTCAACAAGAATGCGATTGCAGAAAGCGTGGACGTTGACGCAGAGGATGACGACTATATTGAGAACACCACTTTCGCCAAGACCATCACCATCACGTTCTCAAACTCTGGAGCCGCCTCTGTCAGCGGCGACGACGAAGGTATCGTAAGCATCAACGGCAATGATGTAACGGCAAACAACGAGACCGACAAGGTGGTGAAATACATTCTTACAGGTGAGACCAGCGACGGATTCTTCAAGCTCTACAGCAGCAAGAAGCAGGCTATCGTGCTCAATGGAGTCAACATCACCAACCCCGATGGTGCAGCCATCAACAATCAAAGCAAGAAGCGCACCTTCATAGTACTCAACGACGGCTCAAAGAACTACTTGACTGACGGTACTAAATATAACGATGCCGTCGACAGTGAGGACATGAAGGCCTGCTTCTTCTCTGAGGGCCAGCTGGTATTCAGCGGTTCAGGATATCTTGAGGTCGATGCCAACTGCAAGGCTGGTATACGCAGTGACGATTATGTGCGCACACTGCCCAAGACAAATATCTTCGTCGATGCCTCAGCAGGCAACGGCATCAGGGGCAACGATGCAGTCATCATCACCGGTGGAGTAGTAAACGTAAACGTCACAGGCACTGCCGACAAAGGAATATCTTCCGACGGAGAGGTACGCTTAGACGGTGGACGCACCACTATCATGACCAGCGGAGGATATGAATATGACGAGGAGGATCTGGACTACACTGCCTGCGCAGGCATCAAGGCCGACAGCATAGTTAACATCAATGGCGGTGAGCTTAACATCAAGTCTACCGGCATCGGAGGCAAGGGCATCAACAGTGACGACAAGATAAATATCAACGACGGAGTTATCCGCATCATCACCACCGGCAAGCGCCAGAAAGACTCCAAGGGCAGTGTCTCACCGAAGGGAATCAAGGCCGATGGCAATATAACCATCAAAGGCGGACAGACACAGATAAGACTCGAAGGCACAGGCGACGGTACAGAGGCTCTGGAAAGCAAGGGAGAGATACATATCGAAGCCGGAACACTGGAGTGCTACAGTTATGACGATGCCATCAACTCAAAGGGCAACCTTTATATCGACGGTGGATACGTATATGCCAGAGCCACCAACAACGATGCCATCGATTCAAACATGAATCTATATATAAACGGTGGTGTGGTGATTGCAGAAGGCGGACAACAGCCAGAGTGCGGTATCGATGCAGCAGAGGGTTATTCAGCATATATCAATGGTGGCACAGTGATTGCCGTTGGCGGAGGATTGCAGGCAATATCTTCTTCATCCAAACAAGCCAGCATAGCCGTCAGCGCATCACTGGGCACCACCCTTGGACTGCTGTCAGGATCAACAGCGATTCTCGGCTACAAGCTTCCGACATCCAACAGTGGAACAGCACTGATGATCTCATCACCATCACTGAAGAGTGGCAGCACATATACCCTGCGTGCAGGAGCAGAGATCAGCGGTGGAACATCATTCTACTCACTCACCACAGGCTGCACCATCGGCAGCGGCAGCCAGAGCGTAGACGTGACAGCCTCAACGAATGTCAGCGGCTCGATGGGAGGAGGCATGCCCGGAGGAGGACAGCAGAGATGGTAATACTGCATGGATTTCTCTCAAAAAAATGGTCTCAAAACAACTCTGAGACCATTTTTTTTGCTTTTATGAAACCGATTCTCAAAAATATTACTTAATTTTGCATGCGAATATGACACTGAAAGAATTTTTATCAAAGAATGACAAGTTTGCAGCCAATAGCGGATGCAAGCTTACAGAGATACGTGAAGGCTATGCCCGTGCAGAGCTCGTAGTGACACCAGATCATCTAAATGCTGGCGGAGTATGCCAGGGGGGAGCCTACTTCACCCTTGCCGACATCGCCCTTGCAGCAGTGATGAACAGTCACGAAGGACTTACTTTCGGCATCGAGAACAACATCATGTTCCTCCATAGTGCCAAAGCAGGCGATACCCTTACGGCAGAAGCCACCGAGATATTCAATCATCATAAGATTCCCTATGTCGATGTACGCATCACCAATCAGAATGGTGACCTCTGCTGCGTGGTCACAGGCCTGGCCTATCGCAAGGATGCCCGACTCCCCATCGAAGGGCTGATGTAATTCACAATGAAATAATATAATCATGGACGAGATACAGAGAATCAACCAGTTGCGTAAAGAGCTGCATGAGCACAACTATCGCTACTACGTGCTCAACCAGCCAACGATAGGCGACCAGGACTTCGACTTCCTCATGCATGAGCTTCAGGACCTTGAGTCCCGGCATCCGGAGATGGCCGACCCTAACTCCCCCACCCAGCGCGTGGGCAGCGACCTCAATGCAGAGTTCAGACAGGTGGAGCACAAATATCCCATGCTCTCACTGGCCAACACCTACAACGAGCAGGATGTAGCCGACTGGTATGAGAGTGTCAAGAAAGGTCTTGCCGGAGAGGAGTTCGAGGTATGCTGTGAGATGAAGTACGACGGACTGTCAATATCCCTTACATACGTTGACGGGAAACTCACTCAGGCAGTGACCCGTGGCGACGGTGTGCATGGTGACGACGTCACTGCAAATGTCAAGACCATAAGGAGCATCCCCCTGGTTCTACAGAGGAAGGAGAATACTCCAACCACAATCGACTATCCAAAAGAATTCGAGATCCGAGGGGAGATACTCATGCCGTGGGCTGTGTTCGAGCGACTCAACAAAGAGCGCGAGGATGCAGAAGAGCCACTGTTTGCGAATCCCAGAAATGCAGCCAGCGGCACACTGAAGAGCCAGAAGTCGAGTCTTGTGGCATCAAGACAGCTCGATGCATATCTGTACTATCTGTTAGGCGAGGAGCTGCCTGCAGAAGGCCATTACGAGAACCTCGAAGTGGCTCGCAGCTGGGGCTTCAAGATCTCTGAGGGCATGAAGAAGGTAAAGACCCTTCAGGAAATCTACGACTTCATCAACTACTGGGACACTGAGCGCAAGAATCTGCCAGTAGCTACCGACGGCATCGTGCTGAAGGTAAATTCCCTTCGTCAGCAGAGGGCCTTGGGCTTTACGGCCAAGAGTCCCCGTTGGGCCATAGCATATAAGTTCAAGGCAGAGAGAGTATGCACGCGTCTTAACGAGGTGACATATCAGGTAGGACGAACAGGAGCCATTACGCCAGTGGCGAATATGGATCCCGTGCAGCTGGCAGGTACTATTGTGAAGCGAGCCACACTCAACAACGAAGACTTCATCAGGAGCTTCGACCTGCATATAGGAGATTACGTGTATGTGGAGAAAGGCGGTGAGATTATCCCGAAGATTGTCGGTGTGGATATTGACCAGCGGCCTATCATCGCACAGCCCGTACAGTTTATCAAGCGCTGTCCTGAATGCGGCACCCCACTGGTGAGATATGAAGGCGAGGCAGCATGGTATTGTCCTAATGATGCAGGCTGTCCTCCACAGATAAAGGGCCGCATAGAGCACTTCATTGCCCGCAAGGCGATGAACATCGACTCTCTGGGACCAGAGACGGTAGACGACTACTGGCGTCAGGGGCTCATCAAGAACATTGCCGACCTATACGACATCGAGGTACAGCAGATCAATGGCGACGGTTCGCGCACCAAGTCTGCCCAGAAGATTGTCAACGGCATCGCTGCCTCAAAGGAAGTACCTTTCGAGAGAGTGGTATTCGCCCTCGGCATCCGCTTTGTAGGTGAGACATCGGCACGACTCCTTGCCCGCCACTTCAAGAACATCGATGCCCTGATGAATGCAGGTCTCGAAGAACTGCAGGAGATCGATGGCATCGGTGAGGTGATGGCAAAGAGCATCATCACCTATTTCCACAATCCTCAGAATCATGAGATAGTAGAGCGTCTGCGAGGCTATGGTCTGCAGATGCAGCTCTCCGACGCGGAGACAGCCCAGACCAGCGACAAGCTCGCAGGACAGAGCATCGTCATCAGCGGTGTCTTCTCCCGCCACAGCCGCGATGAGTACAAGGCTATCATCGAGCAGAACGGCGGAAAGAACGTAGGCAGCATCAGTGGAAAGACATCCTTTATCCTCGCAGGCGAGAACATGGGACCCTCGAAACTTCAGAAGGCCGAGAAACTTGGCATAAAGATAATGAGTGAAGATGAATTCCTGCAGTTAATAGAAAATTGAGAATTAAGATGAAACGAATCATCAGCAGTTTTGGGATTCTTGTCCTTAGCGCACTATTTAAGACATCATTCTGCAGCGCCCAGTTCGTGACAGGCCTGGAGCCTAAGTACCAGGGACTGCACGACCCCCGTTGCATTGATATCATGGGCGTGCCACTCGAGGGTCCAGACTCGATATTCATCCCTGCCTTGGACAATATAGGCTTCAAGAGGGTAATATCCGAAGACGATGAGCCCAACACTTACTATTTCAATGGCGACTACTACGGCATCAAGGCTAACCTCGTGATAGAGACAGACGATAAGACCAAGCTGCTCTCTACGGCTCTCGTCACCAGCGGACCGTACCGCACCTTCGCACTCTTCGACCGCAACAACCGCTACTTCCTCCTGAAGCTTCAGCGCCAGTATGGCAACTTCGACGCCAAGGGCGACGGCTCTCTCCACACGATGACCAATCTGGGCTATATCAAGATATCCAATACCCTGCACGAAGACAAGTCGCGCACCATCAGGGTATTCTATCTGAACACCACACCTTATTATAAAGATGTCTTCAATATGGGCATGAAGGGTGCTGTCCAGGAGGTCATCACAGAGAATCCGGTGGCAGAGAACGGCATCGAGCATTTCAACCCTCAGGGGAAGTCCACTGGCACTGACATCATCGACCGTGTCTACAGTCCCACAGGCTATCTCCTCTCTGCTGCCATGCTTGAGCCTTCAGGAACCAAGAGCCAGCTCACCTACGAATATGACGAAGAGAACCGCCTCATAAAGCGCACACTCGTCAACACGAAGGAAAACATCCGCAGCGTGAACGAATATTCCTACAACAGTGATGACGAGATAAAGCAGCAGACGCAGAAGGTCTTCGACAGCAACAACGAGTGTATCGTCTCCATCACTATGAAGAACAACTACACCGCCCACGACGATGAAGGCAACTGGACCACCAACGAGCTGAAACTGATGTATTGGGAGAAAGACCATCAGCCCCAGAACATCAACGTCACCCAGACCCGCACCATAAGCTACTGGGAAGACGACTGATATAAAAAAAACAAATCCCCGCTCGAACCGAACGGGGATTTATTTTATTTATTAGAGATTCAGGCTCTTCTTGATAGCCTCAATCTTTGCCTCGGCATCCTTCGTGCAGCGCTCGTAGCAGCCTGCGCACTTGAAGCTGGGATCCTTAACCTCTGTATAGAACTTGATCTTAGGCTCTGTGCCTGAAGGACGTACAGACACCTTCGTGCCGTCCTCGCAGAACCACTGCAGTACGTTAGAGGTAGTAGGCATGTCGATCTTCTCCTTCGAACCGTCAGCCTTGGTAGCCTCCAGCGTCTGATAGTCCTTCCACAGGCAAACCTTAGAGCCACCGAGCTCCTTTGGAGGATTGTTGCGGAAGTCCGCCATCATCTGCTTGATCTCGTCAGCACCAGTCTTACCTGGCTTAACCACGTTGATAGTCATCTCCTTAGAGAATCCGTACTCAGCGTAGATGTCCATCAGCAGGTCATAGAGCGTGCGGCCGTTGTCCTTTGCCCATGCAGCGATCTCACAGATCAGGCAGATAGATGCTGGGGAGTCCTTGTCACGCACCTTGTCGAACGGCAGGAATCCGAAGCTCTCCTCACCGCCTCCGATATACTTCTGCTTGCCCTCAGAGATACGGATCTCGTTGGCAATCCACTTGAAGCCTGTGTAGCAGTCGCGCAGCTCTACACCGTTCTTCTTTGCTATCTCTGCTATCTCCTCTGTGGTAACGATAGTCTTTACGAGGAACTCGTTGCCCTTCAGCTGACCGAGCTTCTTCTTGTTGGCGATGATGTACCAGCAGAACATCATACATGTCTGGTTACCATTGAGAATCTCCCACTCGCCCTTTGCATTGCGGCAGACGATAGCCAGACGGTCTGCGTCAGGGTCGGAAGCGATAACGAGGTCGGCATTGAGCTTTGTTCCGAGCTTCATGCCGAGAGTCATTGCCTCAGCATTCTCAGGGTTTGGAGATACTACCGTTGGGAAGTCACCGTCGATAGTCATCTGCTCGCGCACTACGTGTATATTCTGGAATCCCCAAGAGCGCAGAGCCTCAGGAATGATTACGCGACCTGTTCCGTGCATAGGAGAATAGACGATGTTGAGGTCTTTCTGGCGCAGGATGACATCCTGGTCTACCATTGCCTCCTTGACAGCCTGCAGATAGTCCCAGTCCATCTCACCACCGATAATCTCGATGAGGTCATAGTTGGGCTCGAACTTCACGTCCTCGATCTTCACCTTGTTCACTTCCTCGATGATACCCACATCGTGCGGTGCCAGAACCTGAGCACCGTCCTCCCAGTAAGCCTTGTATCCATTATACTCGCGAGGATTGTGGGAAGCTGTCACGTTGACACCAGCCTGAGCCCCGAGCTGTCGGATGGCGAATGATATCTCAGGAGTCGGGCGGAGGCTCTCAAAGAGATAAGCCTTGATGCCGTTGGCAGAGAAGATAGCTGCCACTGACTCAGCGAACATACGTCCGTTGTTACGGCAGTCGTGGCCTACTACTACAGCCAGGTCCTTACGACCAGGGAAAGCCTTCAGTATATAATTGGCGAATCCCTGGGTAGCCATACCCACGATATACTTGTTCATACGGTTAGTACCGGCGCCCATGATACCGCGCAGTCCACCAGTACCAAACTCGAGGTTCTGATAGAAGGCATCGATAAGCGGAGTCTTGTCCTCTGCGTCGAGCATTGCCTGTACTTCTTTTTTAGTCTCTTCATCGAAAGCCGGGCCGAGCCACTCTTTCGCCTTTGCCTCACACTGGGCAATGAGTTGTGCATTGTCTGCCATAATCGTTCTTTTTTTATTTGTTTTAGATTGCGAAATTTATTCCATCCCCACAAAAGTACTAAAAAGAAGTGAATAGTGGATAGCAAACGTCGATAAGTTATGAAAAATTAACAATACCGCACTATTACTTCAGTAGTTTGTCTATCTCGTCGAACTGCTTTCCCAGATTCAGGTTGAAATAGATGCGATACAGTGCGGGCGCCCATTTTATTTGCTCGCCGGGAGCCATAGCCCGATATTTCTCCATATATGGCATAGCCTTCTGATACATCTTCCGTATCTGCTTCTTGTGTCGCTGCGGGTCCATGTTCAGGGCGATGTTCAGGTAAGCCGTACCGGCATTGAAGTAAGCCTCTGCCATCATGTCGTTCACGGAGATGAGCTTCTCGGCATATTTCAGGCTCTCGGCATACTTCTCCTGCTGCAAGAGCACGTTCGACTTGGCATAGAGGAACAGCTCGTTGAGCGAGTCTGCCTCCAGTGCATAGTCTACTGTCTGCAGAGCCTTGTCCAGCTGCCTCTTCCTTGTGTAGCTGTCCATCAGGCGGGGGAAGAAATAGTTTGATGTCGGATATTCCCTGAATCCCTCTGCCAGCGTTGCCACATACATCGAGTCATCATTCAGCCTCTGCCACGACTCAGCCACATACTGCATCGTGCGTTCACGCTTTGAGGAGTCTCTCAGGGCCAGGTTGCGATAGCGTAGCGTGAGCACGGGCTGCTGCAGTCGGAATCCGCAGTATGCAGCCCAGAAGCCTGCCTCTGCCATACGCGTATCACTCTCCACAGTCAGGTCGTAGTCGGTAAACAGAGGCTGCTTGGCGCAGTTGATGTATGTCTCGAAATAGTCATACCCCTTCTCGAAGTCATTCTTCCTCACGTGATAAGCCCCTCCGAAGAACAGGTTTGCCCTGTAGCCGTACATGTCCCTTGCCACCGACTTGCGCAGCTCGATGTCTACCCTGCCCTTCTTGTCGGGGCGGGCATCTACGGAGTCGAGGGTGAAGGCTATCGAGAAGAGCTGCCTTACGAGTGCAAAGAACTTTGCTGTGTCCTGCTGCTGCTTCATATAGAATTTCTCGTTGGCCTGCTCATACTGCTTCTGCACGCTCTGCCACCAGTAGTCGTAGATGCGCTTATTGTCGCGGTTGGCCGAGTCTTTCAGCAGGTCGGTCATCAGCTTCTCTGCCTTGTCGAAGTTCTTGCCGCTCTTCAGATAGATACGGGCTTCCTGCAGCTGACGGCGCTGTGCCGATGCCACTGCAGCAAAAAGGATACAACATAATATAATCGCTAATCTCCTGAAACTCATCTTCCTTTTCACCTTATCTTATAATATCGGGTGCAAAGGTACAAAATAATCTTCAAATATGATAAATAACGTTCAGAAATTTGCAGAGACGAAAAACCTTTCTTACCTTTGTGGCAGAATACGAACCATATTGCAACGGAAAAATGAAACTTCAACGATTACTGATATTGCTAATATCCCTATGCTGCCTGTCGCCCACTCTCCCCGCCCGCCAGAAGATAGGCCTCGTACTGGGAGGCGGCGGAGCCAAGGGAGCTGCCGAGGTAGGCGTGCTGAAGGTGCTTGAGGAAAAAGGTATAAGGCCCGACTATATCGTAGGCACCTCCATCGGCTCTATCGTTGGCGGGCTCTACGCAGCAGGCTATACTGCCGCAGAACTGGAGACGATGTTCAAGACTCAGGAATGGCTGTCGCTGCTTACAGACAGGGATGCCGAGCTCAGCAACGACCCCTATACCACTAAGAACGGCATAACCTACATCTTCGGCTTTCCCATCATGGACAACAAGAGCAAGACCATCGGAATGATGAAGGGAGAGCGCATAGAGCACACGCTCGACTCGATGCTGGCGGCCAAGGGTGTAAAGAAGATAGAGAAGTTGAAGATACCCTTCAGGTGCGTGGCTGCCGATGTGCGCACAGTGAAGGAGGTGATCATCTCCAAAGGCCCTGTGGCATCAGCCATGAGAGCCTCGATGGCCATTCCCGGCATCTTCAAGCCAGTGAGTAAGGGCGACTGGCTGCTTGTCGACGGGGGCATGCTCAACAACCTGCCTGTCGACGTGTGCCGTGATATGGGAGCCGACATCGTCATTGCCGTAGATCTGCAGCAGGACGAGAAGAAGCCAAAGACCAAGAAAGACCTCTCACTACTTACCGGCATCGGCAACCTGTTTGGCGTCGGGGGCATCATCGAGTGGATAGCCACACGCCCCGACATCGACAAGTATCTGGAGAACGTGGAAAAGGCAGACATACTGATTCATCCTGAGATACAGGGCCTCGACGCAGCCAGCTTCGGCAACAAGAACAGTGCCAAGATGATCAAGGCCGGCGAAGAGGCAGCCCGCAGCGCCCTCTCACTTGTCGATTGATACGACATAGTCGCTTAAAAGGCTGAAAAGTACGGTAAGAACGATAAAAAGGAAGAATAAACCTGACATAGCTTTTTACTTTATTAGTTCGACAATTATGTTATCGACTGCAAAGTAAAAGCGCAGGTGTCCCATAAGTCGGGACACCCATCGGTGATTTAATATCTTTTAAGACTTTCTGCCAACAGATCCCTCATTTTCTGCCGCAACTCGGCAGGTTCGAGCACCTCGATACCACTGCCTTGAGAGAGCAGCTGTCCGAGGAAATCGGATGTTGGCCTGATGTCGAAGGAGAAGTCAGTATAGCTGTCAGTTGACTGAAGTTCCCGCTGTGAGTGATGCAGCGGCAGGGTGCGCAGGTAGTTGGGAGTCCATTTGTGGGCACGTATCACCACGTGGGCCATTGGCGTGCCGTCAGTCAGCACTCCGAAATACTCTGAGAAATATGCCTGTGGAGAGAAGTCGGCAGGCATCTCGAACGTCTCTTCGGTAGTCTCCAGGCTCGTCATGCGGTCAAGGGCATAGATACGCATCTGGCCGTCATCATTCCTTGCCAGCATATACCATCGCTGGTGGAACAGCTTCAGGGCATAGGGGCAAACGGTCTTCACGTAGCCCTCGGCATTAAACTTCTGATACCCCAGTCGCAGGCGTCGGTCAGAGCGTATGGCGCGGATGATGATGTCGAGATACTGCTCTCCCGTGGGCACACTCTCCAGCACCAGCCTCTCCTTCACGGCAGCACTGTCGGCCAGCACTCCGTGTACGGCGAGTGTAGAGAAGAGCCATCGCCCTATGCTGTCATCGCTCAGCACCTCGGGATTGCTGATGTAGTATTTATAAGTCCTGGGCTCGCAGTCGATGATTATGCCGAACATGTCGAGGATGGCATCCCGATGGCGATTAAACGATGAGCGCTGCAGGGGATTGCCCTCAGCCACATCGTCGCTGATCCACTTTGCGCACAGTTGCTCGAAGCTCAGTCTGCGATAAGCCTTGAGCGTATTGATAATCCAGATATACTGGCGGAAGATCTTAGCTGGTTTCATGTATAACAATAGTTCTGATATTCTATTCCCTCCGACGAGCTGGAGTTATGCCTGTTCTTTAATGCTCCAGGAGCACGATATGAGATGATATGCTCCGTCACCAGACGGTTCACCGTTTTCAGCAGAGCCTCGTCATACGGATGGGCAGAGAACAGAATCTCGTTGTATTCCATCCACTGCTCACAGCTCATCCTGTCGGCTATCTTCTCCTGATATCCCGACCTGATGCGCTCGTATTCTTCTATTTCCTTATCGGACATCGCTGCAAAGGTAAGTATTTATTTCGAAAGTTCCAAAATTTCGGTTTATCCATACTATGATTTTTTGCAAAAATAGCATTTATCTTTGATATCTCCACTTTTTTTCTGAGTTGCAGAACATGACGGATAAAAGGCCAGAAGTCCGATAAAGGCACTAGAAATTATTGAAAATTTTGAGGCTCCATCAGTCTCACGAGAGGAAACGTACCAAGATTAGAGTCTGACTCCTTGTGTATTGGGCCCGTACAATAGTCCCACGTTGGGACTATAGCAGTCCCAACGTGGGAACATTGCAGTCCCAGCGTGGGACTGCAATGCTCCCCTTAATGGGAATAATCTCCACCGACAGGCAAACACTCACCGCATCCGATACCTGCCACTTATCGCCCAATAAGTGCCAAGTATTGACTCATAAGTGCCAAGTATCGGAGAATAAGTGGCACTTATCGCAAGACCTAACATTGGTTTTCGTAAAAGCCCCTGTACAAAAGGAGTTCCGAGGGATTCTGCCTCCTCCAAGACCTAACATAAACCTAACATAGACCTAACATAAGAGGTAACATAAGACCTAACACAGACCTAACATGTTTCCTCGCCTAGCTTCTGCCAGAAATACTAAACTCAAAGATGCTGCATGAACGGAATGTCACCTCCTATGTTACCTCTTATGTTACCTCTTATGTTAGGTCTATGTTAGGTTTATGTTAGGTCTTGGAAGCATATTTAAAACTGCAACTAACTGAAAATAAAACAATTATAACAAATCAATGTTAGGTCTTACGGAAAATATACTGTAATCGAGAAATATCCCCTCTTGTATTTTTATGAAGAAACGATTCCTGCACCACTTAGAGATAGAACCTCAATCCCAACTGCGTGTCAATCCGCTGAATGCCGTAGAAGTCGTATTTGGAAGTGTCGATCCCGTCGGGCCTCTTCATTGACATCCTGAATGTGTTCAGCTGGAAGCCTAATCCTACTCTGTCTGAAAACTTGTACTGTATTCCCATCTGAACCGCCATTCCGATTCGGCCTGTGCTCTCAGAGATGTGGTAATAGCCAGAACTGTTCTCACTATAATTGGCATAGCCAAACCCTATGTCTAAATCACATAGCCAGCTCTTGCCAAGATTGTAACTGACAGCAAGGCTTGGACCGACATAGTGTATCTTAAACTTCAGCTCGTTATCGAATGACGTGCCGTAATACATATAGTGGAGTCCAAATCCTATTCCACTATTCCAATAATGCTGATAGGCTGCTGATATCGAGAAGCCAGCCTTTCTCTTATAGACGGAGTAAGGAGTTTCTATCTCGGAAGTAATCCATCCAGGACCGGCATTCAGCCTGAAGACATCATGCGGCACATTATTGAGACTCTTTACCTTCTCCTCCCTATCCTTGACATTGTTCATATACTCAGCATCATGGTTCATCTCTATCTTCTGCAACGACGTGAGTACATCTGTCTTCACCAGACTGTCAGGCATAATCATCATTGTGCCCCAGATGCGATGGCATGTAGACCCCATGAGGCTTGGGTCTTTATGCTTGTCTATGCGCAACACGTTGCCTCCACTCTCAGCAGTCTTGCTTACCGCAAGAGCAAGCATATTGCCATAGAGGCACTTATTGGTGGGTGTAAACCCGCCGTCAGTACATTTCACTTTTCCGATAGCCCTCGCCTCAGCAGGCACAGGGTCGCCCACCTCGTAGATCATCACTGAGTCTACAGAGCGGGCAGAATGCCTTTCAGTTATCTCTGCAACTACTCTTGGTGAAGTCTGACATCCAACGACTGTCAGCAGTACAGACACACCACAAATAATTTTCTTCATCATAATCTTATCCTTTCTTTGAGGTATTATAACATTAACGAGATGCAAAGGTACAACTACATTTCCAAACAGCCAAATTAAAACCTTAATAAATATATTTATAGCCAAAAGTTTGGAGATTTCGACTTTTATTTGTATTTTTGCAGCGAAAGAATCAACACATTAAGCAACAAAAAGCAAACATGAAAAGAGTATTGTTGACTATAGCCGCGATGACGGCAATAGGCTGTGCTTATGCTCAGCAGGTGAAGTATTCTGTCAGTGGAACTTACGCTGACAACGGCAAGAAGGTCTATCTGATGGACAAACTGACGGGCAAGGCTATCGACAGCATGACTGTTGCCGACGGCAAGTTCTCATTCAAAGGCACTGCTGAGCGAGACGCCTTTATGGCTGTCAAGGCTGAGGACAAGAACTGGATGACGGTGTTCTTCAACGACGGCACTCCCATTACGGTCAATGTAAACGACAGTACGCTGAAAGGCTCTCCCCTGAATGAGCGCCTGACCAGATACGACATCGAACAAGACATCCCCAACAGGACTTTCAGGGCAAAGGTCAGCAAGATGACTGAGGCAGAAATAGGAGCACAGCAGGAGGCTCTCATGGACGAGATGAACAAGATGACGGACGCTCAGACGGCCTTCACCAACAGGATATTCAAGGAGGAGCGCAACTCTCTGATACCATTAGCCTTCGCAGAGCTCTATTTCTTCGACAACGGCATCGAGGAGTACGACAACCTTGTGAAGGAGCGCGTCGTCTTTGCCAGCCATCCATATCTTAAGAAGTCGAGAGACTATATTGAAGAGATGATCAGACCAAAGGACAGCTCCAAGACAGCATTCATCGGCAAGCAGTTTACGGACATCGAGATGGCCGACCCTGACGGCAAAATGCACAAAATCAGCGAGTTGACAGGCGAAGGCAAGTGGGTGCTCGTAGACTTCTGGGCTTCATGGTGCGGCCCGTGCCGTGCAGAGATGCCTAACGTGCTTGAGGCGTACAACAAGTACCACGCCAAAGGCTTCGAGGTGGTAGGCATATCTTTCGACCAGAAGAAGGAAGCTTGGCTGAAGGCCATTGGCCAATTGAAGATGCCTTGGCTGCAACTCTCCGACCTGAAGGGCTGGCAGTGTGCGGCTGCACCAATATATATGATTGACTCCATCCCCGATAATATCCTTATCGACCCTCAGGGAAAAATCGCAGACCGCGCTCTTCGTGGCAAGTTCCTGCAAAACCGCTTGAAGAGAATCTTCGGAGAGTAAGAGAATCTAAGCTGAATATACAAATGTTTCGGAAGTGCTTGGAACTTCCGAAACATTTTTGTTATAGAGTGATCACATTAAAAACGCTCCTTGACTGCGCTAACGACAGCCTCGCCCTTCTTCCTGGCCACAATCAACATCTCTGATATCTCATTCACCAGCGGAGTGAAGCTGTCAAGCATCATCTTGTAGTTCTCCTGATCGGCCTGGCTCATACGGTCGAACATTGCCAGAGGCTCTGTCTCGCCCTTAAACTGGAGTGCCAATACCGGCTGATACTCGCCGTTCTGATTGTTCTTCACGGCTGTAAGCAGCTTACCCTGGGCTGTAATGCCTGTGTTCTTCTGCCTTACCGTGAAGTGAATCAGGCTGTTGAGTTCCTGAGTATACTTGTCGATAGTCTCAAAGCCCGGCTGTGTACCATACAGCTTACGTACGTTGCCGAGAGCCAGCAGAGACTTCGCAATGTCGTCTACCTTGCCTTCAACAACCATATTGTCGTTGACAGCGATAACGATATTGTCAACAGACTTTCCCTTGAGAGCCTTCAGCACGTCGTAGGCACCGCTGAAGAAGGCACCCATCTCGCGCATCTCCTTGAAGGCCTCGCTGTTGATCTCCTCGTCGGTATAGGCATCGTGCATGTCGCTTACTTCCAGGCGAGCCATCTCCTTGCCCATGATCTCAAAAGCCGCACTCAGGTCGAAGGTACGATCCTCGGTGTGCTTGACATAAAGGCTGATGGCCTCCTGACGACTATTCAGGATAGCGTCAAGCTTGGCGTCGGCCATCCAGCCGCTCTCCTTGAAATTGACATACTGCGACTTATTGGCATCAATCGTAGTCAGGTTGACTGTGCCGTTCAGGATCTGGCCCTTAGGTGTAGTCACAGTGATACCGATGCTCTTAGGCAACTGTATGGCAATAGGCAAGATGCCGCTCAGTCGGGCAGCAAAGAATCGGATACCGTCGCGCTCGTCGTTAAACTTGAGGGCGATCGTCTTGGTCTCGTTATTAGCATTAGTGCTGACGATTGTGAAGGCATCGGCATCGTTGGTAATGGTGAGTTTGCCGTCCTTGAATGCCAGCTTCATCTTGCCTATGCTCTTGTAGGCATCAATCGTGATGATACCGGGCAGGGTCTGAATATCCTGGTCGGTCATGCCAAAACGCGCCTTCAGACAAGCCACAGCGGCTGCCTTTTCCTTGTCAGAGAGGTCGTCCAAAAGGGCTGGCTGAAGTCCGCCAACCATATTCTGAACGATTTCCAGTACCTGTTCTGAAAGAGCCTTCTCGTCAAGCACATTGATAAATTCCTTGACGGATGACATTGCCTTCGTGGCAGACTCAAGGCGGAACTGGTCGGCCATCGCCTGGAGATCTTGTGAGAACTGCTTCTCAAACACTACTCGCTCTTCTGGAGTGACAGGCTCTGGTGCAGGATTGTCTTTCTCTGAGCATGCAGAGAACAAAGCAAGTCCACAGAACAGAAGAGTGGACATAATTAGCTGATTTCTTTTCATAAGTCTTTAATTAAAGTGAATAAATAAGAAAATTATCTGATTACTATTACGAACCGCCTCCGAGGGCAATGTATAGTTCGATTACGGCATTGGCAGCATCATACATGTTCATAGCCTCGCCAAGCTGTGCATCAAGCAGCGACTCCTGCGCCCTGAGCACCTCTATGTAGCCAGCCTTGCCGTTGTCCATCAGCTCGTGAGTGCCGGTGTAAGCCTCTCGCAGCACCTCCACCTGACGGCTGTAGTACTGATGCTTCTCTCGTGCAGCCATGCAGTCGGCCATCGCCTCGTTCACCTGGTTGCCGGCATTGATGACTGTCTGCACATACTTCTTCTGCAGGTCTTCCTCGGTAAGCTGGGCTATCTTCTTGTTGGCAGTCAGTCGCCCGCGGGCAAAGACAGGCTGCGTGAGCGACCCTATGGCCGAAAGCAGCAGCTTGCCCGGATCGACGACCATTCCTCCGGCAGAATTAGTCCACCCGACAGATCCGCTGAGTGTGATGCCGGGGAAGAATGCTGCGCGTGCAGCCTGGGTGTTGTAGAATGCCTCCTCCATAGCATGTGTGGCCATGCGGATGTCGGGGCGCCTCTCCAGCATCATGGCCGGAACGCCAAGCTTCAGGTACTTTGTGTCGAACATACTTTCTGCAGCATCTCCCTTAGCCTCAGCATGGTGCAGGATGGTGGTGCCCCATTTCTGACGGCTGATATGCTGTGGAGTGACAGCCAGCAGCTGGCAGATGAGATTCTCAACGGCACGGATGTTGCGGCGAGTATCTACTATCTGAGTCTTAATGCTCAGGTAGGAAGCCTCCATCTGGTTGACGGCGGTGCTATATGCCTTACCGTTCTCCCAGAGAGCCTGCTCCGTCTCGAGTGATGCATTCCAGAGACTGTCGGTCTTCATGAGTATATCCAGCTGCAGGTCGAGCACCTGCAGCAGGAAATACTGCTGAGCCGTAGTAGAGATGAGGTTGGCCCTCACTGCCTCCTGCTGCATCTGTGCCTGCAGTAGCACAGCCTTTGCAGCGCGCTTCTTGCTGGTGATCGATCCGAAGGCATCGATGTCCATCGACAGCTGCAGCGGCAGGTCGTAGGTCTTCGAGGCCCTGCCGTTGTCAAAGCTGGCAATAGTACCCTGCGGCGCAAAGTAGAGTGACGGCAGATAAGCCATCTTGGCAGCCTTCAGCGCAGCCTCGCTCTTCTCCACTGCGATGCGCATGGAGTTGAGGTCGGTATTGTTTGCCAGCACCTGCTCGATGAGTTGCTGCAGCTGCGGGTCGGTGAAGAACTCTCTCCATGACATCTGGGCGATGGATGCCTCGCCGACGGCATGCTCAATGTCCTGACTGGTGCCGAAGGCATCGGCAGGCGCCACAGTCTTCTGTTCGTACTTATTGTATAGTCCGCAGCCCGTGAGCAGAAGTCCCACGGCAGCAGCGGCGAAGATATTTATTAGTCTTTTCATGATTTATTCATCTGCTTTTACTTCTACACTTTTCATTTTTGGCGCACCCTGGAACTTCTCATGCAGTCTCTGGAACACGATGAAGAATGCAGGCACGACGAAGAGCAGGGCTATGGTGCCGATGCTCATACCGCCTATGACGGCCAGTGCGAGTGCACGGTTACCGTTGGCTCCGGCACCACCCGTGATCACGAGCGGTATCATACCGATGATCATCGTCGCCACCGTCATCAGGATGGGGCGCAGACGCTCCTTGCATGCCTCAAAGGCAGCATCGGCGATGCTCATGCCCTGGGCCCGTCGCTCTGTGGCAAACTCGGTGATCAGGATGGCCGTCTTGGCCAGCAGACCGATCAGCATGATGACACCCGTCTGCAGGTAGAT
>DGTJ01000015.1 GCA_002393725.1 Prevotella sp. UBA4339
CCCACCCAGAACAAGACCTTCAGCCCCGAGGCCAAGCGCGACCTGATAATCGCCCTCATCACGCTGAAGTACACACAGTCGAACTCTGTATGCTACGTGAAGGACGGTCAGGCCATCGGCATCGGAGCAGGTCAGCAGAGCCGTATCCACTGCACACGCCTGGCAGGCAACAAGGCCGACATCTGGTGGCTGCGCCAGCATCCGAAGGTTATGAGCCTGCCCTTCGTAGACAATATCCGCAGGGCAGACCGCGACAACACCATCGACGTGTATATCTCCGACGACTACGATGACGTGCTTCGCGAGGGCACATGGCAGATGTTCTTCAAGGAGAAGCCCGAGCCCCTGACGCGTGAGGAGAAGAAAGAGTGGATAGCCAAGAACACGAAGGTGGCTCTCGGCAGCGACGCCTTCTTCCCCTTCGGTGACAATATCGAGCGTGCCCACAAGAGCGGAGTGGAGTTCATCGCACAGGCTGGAGGATCGGTGCGCGATGACAACGTGATAGAGACCTGCGACAAATACGGCATCGCCATGGCATTCACCGGCGTACGCCTGTTCCATCACTAAGCCTATGGACGACTTTCAGAACATCCTCGAGAACGGCATCAACTTCGGCCGTGGAGGCGACAAGAAGAAAGACGACGGCAAGGTGAAGACCAAAGCCAGAAAGAAGCAATACATTACAGGAGCTCACGGCAGCGGCTCGGCAAGGCAGAAAGCCAAATACAGAGAGCAGCGTGCCAACAGACATAAGAAATAAGATTATTCAGAAGGAATGAGACTAATAAATCTATTTTTAGCAGCATCACTGCTCTGCACGACGAACGTCATTCACGCGCAGAAGTATGTGGGCGGCGACATATCGATGCTCAAGAAGTTTGTCGATTCAGGAGCTATATACAAAGACAAGGACGGTAACTCGGTAGAGCCCTACGCCTTCTTTAGGGAGCAGGGATGGAACGCAGTGCGCCTGCGCCTCTTCGTGGACCCCTCAAAGGCAAGTGCCGACGACAAGAAGGAAGGAGCGATACAAGACCTCGACTACGTGATTGCAATGGCAAAGGACGTGAAAGCAGCAGGATACAGGCTCATGCTCGACTTCCACTATAGCGACACCTGGACAGACCCTGGGCAGCACAGTACGCCGGCAACGTGGAAAGGAAATGCCACAGAGCTGGCTGAGAAAGTATACGAATATACCAAGGAAAGCCTTAAGGCACTGAAGGAAGCAGGCGTGACCCCAGACTTCATCCAGCCAGGAAACGAGATCACCTACGGCATGATGTGGCCCACAGCACACATCTGGCCGGCAGGAGGAGGACAGGACGAAGGCACCTGGAGCAACTTCACATCGTATCTGAAGAGTGCCATCAAGGCATGCAAGGAGGAGTGCCCAGACGCTCAGATCGTGATACACACGGAGATGAGCAAGTCTGAGAACGTAACCAACTTCTACAAGGAGCTGGCGAAATACACTGACGTAGAATACGACATCATCGGACTGAGCTATTACCCAGACTACCACAACTCGCTGAAAGTGCTCGAAACGCTGCTCACACAACTTGAGACAAGCTATCCCTCAAAGAAGATCATGATAGTAGAGACCGGCTATGGGTTCGAGTGGCAGCTGTCAGGCTACAAGTACAACTTCACTGGCACCTACCCGACCACAGAAGAGGGTCAGAAGAAATTCACGACCGACCTTATAGCACTGCTGAACAAACATCAGAATGTAAACGGTATGTTCTGGTGGTATCCTGAGTACACCCTCAACAACATCGTCTTCATGAACGGCAGCGAAGACTGGAGCAAGGACTTCACGTCGGGCTACTGGAATGCGGCACTGTTCCACTATAAGAGCGGCAAGGCCCTCTCAGCCCTCTACGAGTTGAAGAACTTCGCGCCAGGCAGCGATACAGGCATACGTGACATTGACAAGCGAGGCGACACCAATGCAGAGAGCTGGTACAGCCTTGACGGACGAAAGCTAAACAAGAGGCCAGACGCCAAAGGTATCTACATCGTCAACGGAAAGAAAGTAATAGTAAAATAAAAACGAAAAGAGGACGTTCAATTGTGAACGGCCTCTTTTCGTTTCATTGTCAGAACACCAAGGCTTTGCCCCTGTAGAACTCCAGCAATGCCTGCTGGTAGAGATTCTCATAGCGAGCCTGGACGAGGTCGGACTCCGACTTCAGATAGTTGTTCTTCGACTCGTTGAACTCAGTGATGTTAGCCTTGCCGTTCTCGTATTTTGCCTGCATCAGCGTGAAGGCATCCTTAGAGCTGTTGACAGCCTCCTGCGACGAACGCTCCTTGCTCAGCGCATTGAGGGCATTGTAGTACACCTGCTGGATATCCTTGTAAAGAGTCTTCTTGGTATAGTCGAGCTGCAGCTGCTGGGTGTCGTACTCGATACGTGCACTGCGGATGCGGTTACGCGTCTGGAAGCGGTTGAAGATGGGCACGCTAAGGTTCAGTCCGATATACTGGCTGAAATTGTTCTTCAGCTGCCTGCCGAACGGGTCGGAGTCGTAGCCGGAGGTGGTGTAGTAGTTAGTGCCCAAGCCTCCGCTCAGCGACAGCGTGGGATAGTAGCCTGCCCTTGCTATCTTGATGCTGTATTCGGTGCCCTTGAGGCGCAGCTGCTGCGATGCTATCTCAGGCTTGACGCCCAGTGCCTCAGCATAGATGACGTCGGGAGTAAGCACTGACACATCGGAGAAGCTGAGTCCTGCCGGCAGTTGCGGCCTCACCACAGCGAAGCCTTCCGGCGATGGCAACTCGAGCAGTTGGGTAAGCGTGAGTATGGCCAGGCGGGTGTTGTTGTCAGCCTGAGTAGCCGTAAGGCGGCTGTTGGCGAGAGTAGCCTTCTGCTGCGACAGCTCTGCCTCGCTGGCCTTGCCGTTATCGACAAAAGCCTGCAGGCGCGCCACCTGCATAGAGTCGATCTCTATCTGGCGATGTGCCACTTCCGACATCTCATAGTCATAGAGTATCTGCACATAGGCCTGCGCCACCTGCATGCGGACATCGTTCTTGGCCTTCTCCAGGTCGGCAGTAGCTGCCTCAAGGTTCAGCTGGTTGAGCTTTATCTGGTTAGGGATCTCGAAACCAGTGAACATAGGCACACTTGCCCCGATCTGGAGCGATGTCGACGAGGTATTGGTGTTGGTGTACGTGTTCTGCGACGTCAGTCCTCGCCCGAAGGAGAAGTTCTGTCCCAGGCTTCCGCTCACATCCGGCAGGCGGGAGTTCTTAGCGGTAGAGAGGTCTATCTCCCGCTGTCGGCACTGGTTCTGCTGCTGCTTGACGGTGATATTGTGTTCTACGGCATAGTCGCAGCACTCCTGCAGAGTCCACTCACGCGTCTGTGCCCATGAAGGCTGAGCTGCGAGGAGGCAGAGAGGCAGCGCCATCGCCCACCCCTGAGCCTTAATCGAATACATCTTCTTCATAACCGACTATCCTTTATTCTTCCTCTGCAACGATTTCCGGGCCGCGAACCTTATCCTTCGCCGTTATACCCTTCTTAATCTCGATGTTCACACCGTCGGAGAGACCAGTGGTGACGGCTGTGCGCTCGTAGGTCTTCTCCTTGCCCTCCCCCTTGATGACATATACGAATGTAGAGTCGCCGCTGAACTCGATAGCGCTCTCCGGCACGCTGAGCACCTTGTCGGCCTTCGCCAGTACTATCTCCGCATTGGCACTGTAACCCGAACGGATCTTGCCCCCCTCGGTGAGCTTCACGGCTGCCTTTATCTCAAACTGGTTGGCACCGTTGCTCTCTGTCGCCTTAGGAGAGATGTACTCAAGTGCGGCATCGAAGTGGAGATCCTGCAGGGCTCCGATGGTGATCTTCATGTTCATCCCGCTGACAAGCTGCCCCACCTCTGTCTCGTCGATGTTTCCCCTGAAGATAAGGTCGTTCATGTTGGCAACGGTAGCAATAGTGGTACCATCGTTGAAGGTATTGGCGAGAATCACGGAGTTACCTACCTTGACAGGAATATCGAGGATGACACCGCTGATGGTGGAGCGTATGAGAGTAGACGACGCCTTGGCATTGGACTGTGACACACCGTCGCGCACCACTTGGAGGGCATCGACGGCAGCAGCCCTCTCCTCGCGGGCCTGACGGAGCGACTGCTGGCTCTTGTCGTACTCATCGTCGGAGACAAGCTTTTGGTTGTGCAGGTTCTCTACGCGGTTGAAGTCTGTTTGGGCTTGCTTAAGGTTGATCTCTGCCAGGCGGACGCGACTCTCAGCGCTCGACAGCTGCCCCATGTCGGGTATCACTTTCACCTTTGCTATCACGTCGCCAGCATTGACCTTATCACCCGGCTCCTTGTATAGCTCTGTGATGATGCCAGAGATTTGGGGCTTGACATTTACCTCGTTACGAGGCTCTATCTTACCCGTGATGATGGTAGTCTTCTGGATGTTCTCCGTCTTTGGCGAGAACTCCTTAAACACCACTTCCTTTGGTTGGCTCTTCTGCCACAGGAACACGAATGTTCCGATGAAAATCAGCGCGATGATAAGCGCGATAATCAGTTTTCTGTACTTCTTCATACCTTATATTATATTATTTATTTCTTAATTACTCGTCACGCATAGCATCGACAGGTTTTATCGACATCGCCCGGGCTGCTGGCGCGAGGCCTGCCAGCACTCCGAGGGAGCTTACGATGAGGGCGGCAAAGATGGCCGTCCAGAAGCCTATCTGGAAGTGAGCCATTACCAGTCCGTCCTCCGTATTTGCCATTTCGAGCATCTGGAGTATCATCACTCCGAAGAGGATGCCGCTCATTCCAGCCACAAGAGTCAGCAGTATGCTCTCAGAGATAATCTGCGAGAGTATCATCCTCGGAGTAGCCCCGATGGCCCTGCGGATGCCTATCTCTGTGGTTCGTTCTCTCACGGTCACCATCATGATGTTCGACACTCCGATGGCTCCGGCAAGGAGCGTACCAAGACCGACGAGCCAGATGAGGAAGTTGACGCCCTTGAAGAGATTGTCGAGCAACTGGAAGAGCACCTCGGTATTGAAAACCATTGCCGCCTGATCGTCGGTAGGGTCGACATAGTGAGCACGGGCCACCGTCTCTCGGATGCGGTCGGTAAGGGTAGACATCACGACACCTTTCTTGGCCGTTACGGCAATAATGTGTATCGTAGAGCCATAGTTATACACCTGTCGCATCTGGCTCATCGGTATAACGACCCCCTCTTCGGCATCGCCGTTCAGGTTTACGCCGCCCGAGGAGTTGTAGTTTACCCCCACGACCTGATAATATATAGAGTCTATCCTGATGGACTTTCCGCAGGGGTCACCACCTCCCGGGAAAAGTGTCTTATACACCTTCTTGCCTATCACGCACACCTTGCGGCAGTCGCGAATATCCATATCGTTGATGTAGCGCCCATAGAAGAGCATGGGGTCCTGGATCTTCCGATAGTCGGGCTCGACGCCGCTGACATTTATCGAAGACTTCCTGTCGCCATAGTAAGCAGAACTGCTATTTCCGTAGAGAACAGGAGTGATGACGTCAAGCTCTGGCACGCGGTTTCTCAGCCTCTCCACATCCTTATACTCCATGCTCCACCAGCGGCCTTTCCTGAATCCCTTGTACACCTTTGTGGTAGGTCGCGACCACACTATTGCCGAGTTGGTGGCAAATCCGGCGAAGTTGCTGTTGAGCATCTCCTTCAGGCCATTGCCTCCGCCCATCAGAGCGACAAGCATGAAGACACCCCAGAACACTCCAAAACCCGTAAGAAACGAGCGCGACTTATTGCGCGTCAGCGTGTCGAGGATTTCCCTATATGTATCTATATCTACTCTCATGACTCTTAATCAGCTCTTAATGCCTCGATAGGGCGGATTCTACTTGCCTTAAATGCTGGAACAAGTCCTGCTATCGTACCTGCGATAACCATCACCATAGTAGCTTCGAAACACACATCGAGACCCACTGTGGGATCAACGAAGAGCGTAGTCTTAAACAGCCCCGTATCGATGGTATTATGCCCCAGCGTGGCATCCATATACTCATTGGCCATCACGCCAAGCACCATACCTATATACCCGAAGAACGTGGTGATGATCACACTCTCCGTGATGATCAGCTTGAGGATGCCCCAGGGCTTTGCTCCGATTGCCTTGCGTATGCCAAACTCGTGGGTGCGCTCCTTGACTGTGATGAGCATGATGTTTGACACACCCACGATACCGCTGAGCAATGTGAACAGCCCCACTATCCAGAGGGCAGTACGGATAATGCCAATACCCGTCTCCATCTGCAGGTTCTGCTTGAAGCGGTTCCACAGCCAGAAGGCTCCATCGTCCTCCGGATGCACCTGATGATTGGCATTCAGCCTCTGGCGGTACTCCCTCTCGAAGTCGTTATTGGCCTTTTCTGTGGTGAGTCCGTGGAAATTGAACTCGATCCGCCCCACGTCGTCTGTATTCGCGCCGTAGATGCGCTTTATGGCTGTGTAGGAAGAGAACACCTGGGCAGAGCCGTTCTCATTCTCCTTGTATACGCCTACCACCTTAAATGCTATATTGTCTACTTTGACATAGCGTCCTATCAGCTGAGCCAGCGGAGCTATGTCGTCGGTGGTCAGACCCAGCAGCTCCTTGGCATCTTTGTTGCCCAGCACCAGTACCTTGCGGCTGTCCCTGATGTCGATATCATTGATGAATCGCCCGTGCACCATCTGCACCTTATTGATCTTGGGGTGATTGGGGTAGACACCGCTGATGCCCTTTGACACATACTTCTGACCATGACTGATATTGAAGCTATTGGTAAGAAAGAGCGCTCCCACATCATCGATATGATCCTTAAACCCCGATGCCGTAACCTCCAGGTCACGAGTCTGAGGCGTGATCCATCTGCCCTCCTTCAGGCCCTGATAAGGCTTCGACGTCTCACCGCCATATACGACCATCGATGATGACAGGAATCGCGACGAGCCCTTGATGTTTGCATTAATGAGTCCGTTGCCGGCTCCAAGCAGTACGATAATCATGAAGATGCCCCATGCCACAGCAAATCCTGTGAGCGTGGTGCGGAGCTTATTCCTCCGGGCCGTCTGCCATATTTCACTAATTATATCCCGCATTTGTCCTATT
This sequence comes from Prevotella sp. UBA4339, assembly GCA_002393725.1. Classification (GTDB taxonomy): domain Bacteria; phylum Bacteroidota; class Bacteroidia; order Bacteroidales; family Bacteroidaceae; genus Prevotella. The sequence continues at coordinate 7,151 of DGTJ01000015.1, forward strand.
CCCAATTAATTGTGCATTATGCATTGTGAATTACTTCATTATTCCTCCACTTCCGAACGGCGATGCATTATGATCAAGGTTCTCCTCTATCTGTCCGATGATGCCGTCCTTGATATGTACAATCTTGTTGGTCTCATTAGCCACTCCGCTCTCGTGAGTTACAACAACGATGGTCATTCCCTCGTCCTGGTTCAGCTGCTTGAGCAGCTGCATCACCTCTACCGAGGTCTTAGAATCCAATGCGCCCGTAGGCTCATCGGCTAAGATGATCTGCGGACGGGTGATGAGTGCCCTGGCAATAGCCACGCGCTGCTTCTGGCCTCCTGACAGCTCGTTGGGATAATGCTCCGCCCAGTCCAGAAGTCCCAGGCGCTCAAGATAGTCAAGAGCCATCTGGTGACGCTTCTTACGAGATACACCTTGATAGAACAACGGCAACTCTACATTCTCTACAGCCGTCTTAAAGGATATAAGATTGAACGACTGAAAGATGAAGCCTATCATCTTGTTTCGATACTCAGCAGCACGTGTCTCGGAGAGGTTCCAGATAGGCACTCCTGCGAGCTCATAAGTGCCAGAGTCGTAGTTGTCGAGGATACCTAATATATTCAGCAGAGTACTCTTGCCCGAGCCCGATGCGCCCATGATGGAGACGAATTCCCCTTTTGCGATATCGAGCGAAATGCCCTTCAGCACATGTAGCGGCTGAGCACCCTTGTAAGTCTTGTTGATGTCTTGTAAATGTATCATTATTGCTAGTTTTGTCCTTTTGACGTGCAAAGATATATAAAAGTTGCAGAGGATATCTTATTTGAACTGCATTTTTTAGGGATTTTAGGATTTTTTGTTAGAGCAAGCTATCCTTTCTCCCAAGCCGCAACGACATCCGCTATAGAGATGTCCAGCAGTCGCATCTGTCGGAACAGCTCTGGCAGTTTCTCCTTCATAAACTCCTGCTTGCGAGCCTTAAGGATATGCTTCATAGCTCCGGGAGTAACGAAGTAGCCCAGTCCACGCTTGTTGTAGATTACCTCCTCACGGGCCAGCTGCTCATAGGCCTTGACTGCCGTATTGGTGTTCACCTCCAGCAGGACGGCATACTCACGCACCGACGGGATGCGGTCGTCATCCTTGTATTTCCCTGAGAGGATCTCGTCGCACAGACGGTCGGCCATCTGCAGGTAGATTGCCTTATCGTTTGAAAATGTCATAGTTGGTCCATTTATTAGTGATTAGTTCGAAATGCTTGAAGATCTGGAACGATGCCCAGTAGTTGAGACACGAAAGGACTACGAATGCGACATCGATCACATAGACGATGGGGTTGACGTAATGCCCGCCATGAGCATCCTGCCAAGAGAACAAGGAGATATGCGCAGGTGATATAGCATAGGACATTATCACGGGAATTGCTATCAGCACAATGCTGACACAGACAAAGGCATACTTGCGCAACCATGTGCCGCCAAGGATATACATCGAATGGGTGAACACGTTGAGCAGCAACAGGAACAACATCTCAGGCAGCCAGAGGCGCGCAAAGCCATCAGGCTGAATATCTCTCATCAACTGAGGGAGTACCGACACCCATTCGTCGCCATAGAAGACAGCCCTCACAGCCATCCTCAGAAAGTCGCCTGCCACTAAAGACACTATAACGCAAGCTGTCCATACAACAGTCACATAAAACACCAATGAGAGAAACTTCTCCAAGTTGGAGGCAGGCAGCATAAGAAAAGCAGTGCGCTTGGTCTTCTTATTCACATCTGACATGACGGAACTGAAGCAAGCCAACAGTCCGATCACTATGAAGATAACGCCAAAAGACGCTGCAATATTTACGCTTTTCTCTGGTAATTGGGAAAAGATGCCAAAAACAGCCATCTCGCCCAAGAAGACACCGACAAAGGAGCCTAAAGTCCAAAACATCATATTGCGGAAGTTAACGCTCAGCACCCAGCGAAGCGTATGGCAGAATCTATTGAAATTAAAACTATTCATACTATTCTTTATTTTACTTAAAGATTGACATAGCTTCCTATAACCTGGTGACGACAGAAAATCCTGTACGACAGCCAGAAATCAAACACAGTAAGCACAGCCATCACCATACACAGGATGCGGAGAACACTGACTGGCGTATGCTCATCAATGCGCATCGGGGCGACACTTTCCGGCCACAGGGCACCAAGGATGATGCTTAAGGCAATCAGCGCTATACTCGTAAGAATCCAGTTGTACTTGTGCGACCGGAAGAATGTCGCACCGACAGCATAGAGGGAGTGGAGCCACACAAGTATCATGACGGCACTGACATCAAAAGTGCCAGGCACTGCAGAAGAACTGTGAAACTGCATAATGGTATCAGCGATACACTGCACTATGAGCATCGCACCCTCATGCCCCAACAGCACGTTTATTAGAAACTGTAACAAGTCGGCCATAAGAAAAGCACCTACGAAGCAGGGCAACAGCAATATCCAGTAGCAGTAGCGCATCACATACTTCTCCAGATTCGAGGCTGGCAGCATCATCAACCGCTTGTCGTCGTGCTTACCTCTCATACTGTTGAACATCATCGTAGCCCCTAAGACAAAAAGAGCTACAGACGTGGCTATCACCATGAACACACATGCCTTGTAAGCCTGAATGCCACCTATGTTATTATTAATGTTAACGATGCAAGTGAAGAACAGGAATACCAGCGTCATCGCTACCATCCAGGCAAGCGTGTTCTTTACGAACCAGCGCTTGTCAATCGAGAGCGACCATCTTACCAGATATGCGAATCGTCTTATATTGAATTGTATCATACCATTTATCCCTTTAATACCAAATAATACGAATCTGACATACAGTTATTAAACCTTTCCTTCATTGACTGCATTAAACAACAGCTCAAGGTTGACCTGTGTCTCAGGACCGTCTTCCCTACGAGGAGCAATCACGGCATTTCCCTGCAGCGAAGGCTCGGCATATATCGCATCGCCCATATTGTCGGGAGTGCGATACTCGAAAGTGTACTTGGCTTGTATATCCGCCACACTCGCATTAAGCAAGAGCTTTTGTGGTGAGAGGATCAGGATATGATCGAGTAGTGCCTCCACATCGTGCACCTGATGGGTGGATATGATAAGCGTTCTGTCACCAGTCATGTACTGTGCCACCACCTTGCGGAACTGGCTCTTCGAAGGGATATCCAGCCCGTTGGTAGGCTCATCCATCAGCATCACCTTGGTGTTAGTAGCCAGTGCGAAGGCCATAAACACCTTTTTCTTCTGTCCCATCGACAGTGCATTGAGCCTGACATCCATAGTGAGTTCAAAGTCCTTCAGGCATGCCTCCAGTACTTGGGTGCTGAACAAAGGATAGAACGGACGGTTAATCTTCACATACTCACTGAGCGACATTGGCGGAAGGTCGAATTCCTCAGGCACTATGAATATCTCCTGCAATGTCTCCGGACGGCGGAGTCGGGTCTCTATACCATCAAAACACACACTGCCTGTATTAGGACGAAGCAGTCCGCTAATAAGATATAGCAGCGTTGATTTGCCTGTGCCGTTCTTACCCAGCAGTCCATAGATGTTGTCCTGCTTCAGCTCCAGGCTGAAGTCATCGAATACCAAATTCTTCTGTCCAGCATACTTAAAACTGATGTTGTTTACCTCTATCATACCTCTTCTATTTATATTATTTAATCCGATAACACCTACTGTTGCAGTGTACCACACTAATAGTACACTGCAAAAGTAATGCTTTATACCACTCGCTCCAAGTATTTCTCCAGAAATCTTCCGTTTGTTAACACACTTTAACCATATAGCCCTCGTGCGAACATTATTATAAAAAAGAGAAGCTGCAACTTATGCAGCCTCCCTACATTCACTAATCAACTATTAACTATCTGAGTCTTACTGTTTCTGTTCTCTTTGACCTCGAGGACCGCGTGGTCCATCTTTGCGGCGCTTCTCCTGGTCAGCCTGATACTTCTTATACTGCTCTGAAGTCATAATCTTCTGAAGCTCCTCATCATAAGCCTTCATCTCCTTTTCCATCTTCTCGCGCATCTCTTTCATATTGCCTCTTGGAGCCTTTGGCGCCTTTAAAGTGTCGGGGTTCTCTGCTTTGGTAGCACCAGTCATACCGTCTGGACGCTGACCTCTCATTCCATGACGGCCCGGACGACCGTGACGATGCATCGGGCGCATCGCGTCAACATACTTCGTGTTCAGTTCCAGTAGCTGCTTTGCCTGACTGTCGTTGAGTCCATACTCCTTAACCATTCTCTCTGTACGATGTTTCACCATACCTTCCTTGCGGTTGTCGCTCTTATCCTGTGCGAGAGCTACTGAGCTGATGAACAGCATTGCTGCGAGCATCATAAAAAACTGCTTCATAATCATATTCCTTTCGATTTTAAATTGTTATACACTGTTTGATTATCTCTATTTGTTGCAACTGTTATTTTGACGTAAAAAAGACATGAAAGTTTAATCGCCACTACTCTTCTTTCTGCCAACAGCGGAAAATCTTCAGCCAACAGCCACATATCTTCAGCGAGAGCCGCAATATGATTTTTCTATATTGTCATGGTGAATGGAAAGGTGGAATAGAAATACATGCAGGATAAATAATCCGAAGAATCCTTTGCGGTCTCAGGGAAATATCGTATCTTTGTGCACGAAATCACTGTCCCTTGAGGTCAGGTTCATTCATAACAAGAGAAAAGACGCGATGACTAAGAAAACCAAAAAAATAGGGCTGCTGCCCCGCATATTAACAGCCATCATCCTTGGCATAATAGCAGGCAATTTCCTGCCCCTCGGGTGGGTACGGCTATTTGTGACGTTCAACAGCGTGTTTAGCCAGTTTCTGGGATTCCTTATACCACTTATTATCATCGGGCTAGTGGCTCCAGCCATCGCTGACATAGGGCGCTCGGCAGGGAAGCTGCTATTGTGGACCGTAGCAATAGCCTACGCAGACACTATCATTGCAGGGCTACTGGCATATGGCACAGGCACTCTGTTCTTCCCCTCGATGGTTGACAGCGAGGCGGCAAATGCAGTAGAGAAGGCAGAGGAGATACTGCCTTACTTCCAACTGCAGATACCGGCAATACTCGACGTGATGGCAGCACTGGTGTTCGCCTTCCTGATGGGAATCGGCATAGCGTATACTGACTCTACATCCTTGAAGAAAGGCTTCGGAGAGTTCCGTGAGATAATATCAAAGACGATAGCGACAGCAATCATACCCCTTCTGCCTCTGTATATATTTGGAATCTTCGTGGGCATGACATATACCGGAGAGGCATACCACATACTGCTGGTGTTCGTTAAAATCATCTGCGTGATCTTCGCATTACACATTATTATATTATTATATGAGTTCCTGATAGCTGGAGGCTTGGCACATAAGAATCCTCTGAAAATGCTAAAGAACATGCTGCCAGCCTACTTCACTGCCCTGGGCACATCGTCGAGCGCTGCATCTATACCCGTCACACTACGCCAGACAATAAAAAACGGAGTCAGTGAGGAGATTGCAGGCTTCACAGTGCCTCTATGCGCTACTATCCACATGTCGGGCTCAATGATGAAGATAACGTGCTGTGCACTTACCGTATGCCTTATAGCCGGGCTGCCTCACGATTTCCCGCTGTTCCTGCACTTCATCATGCTATTGGGAGTGTGTATGGTCGCCGGGCCTGGTGTGCCCGGAGGAGCTGTAATGGCAGCACTCGGGCCATTGGGAGGTATACTGGGATTCAACCCCGATGCACAGGCACTTATCATTGCACTATATATAGCAATGGACTCCTTTGGAACTGCATGCAACGTTACAGGCGACGGTGCGATAGCTGTACTGATGGACAAGATTGCAACAGGCAAAAAGTGCGAAAAATAGCATAAAGCATTTGCTAATTCAAAGAAAATTAGTACCTTTGCATGCAAAAATTAAATTAAGACCCAATGAAAATAGGTTTCGACAACGATAAATACCTCAAGATTCAGAGTGAGCATATCCGCGAGCGCATAGCCCAGTTTGACGGAAAACTGTATCTGGAGCTCGGTGGCAAACTGTTTGATGACCACCATGCCTCGCGAGTTCTGCCTGGCTTCAAGCCCGACTCCAAGCTGCGGATGCTGGCTCAGCTGCGTGACAGCATAGAGATAATAATCGTGGTGAATGCTGACGACATCGAGAAGAATAAGGTTCGTGCCGACCTCGGCATCACATACGATGAAGACGCACTCAGGTTGCGAGACGAGTTTATGAACCGTAGTTTCATGGTTGGAAGCATTGTGATAACCCACTATAACGGCCAGCACGCTGCCGATCAGTTCCGCCATCGCCTGGAGCGGATGGGTGTAAAGTCGTATTTCCACTACCCCATCGACGGATATCCACACAACGTAGAACTCATCGCCAGCGACGAGGGCTTCGGCAAGAACGAGTTCGTAGAGACATCACGGCCGCTGGTGATAGTCACTGCCCCAGGCCCCGGAAGCGGCAAAATGGCAACATGCCTATCACAGCTATACAACGAGAACAAGCGCGGAGTAAGAGCCGGATATGCCAAGTTTGAGACATTCCCCGTATGGAGCCTGCCCCTGAAGCATCCTGTCAACATCGCTTACGAGGCAGCAACTGCCGATCTGAACGATGTGAACATGATCGACCCATTCCACCTGGAGGCATACGGCAAGACAGCCGTAAACTATAACCGCGACGTAGAAATATTCCCCGTACTAAATGCACTCTTCGAGGGTATCTATGGCGAGAATCCGTACAAGTCGCCTACAGACATGGGTGTCAACATGATCGGATTCTGCATCTCCGACGACGAAGTCTGCTGCGATGCATCGAAAAACGAGATAATACGCAGATTCTACGACGCTACTAACAAGCTGGCAGCAGGAGCTGACAATGAGAACGAAGTCAGTAAGATACGTATGCTTTTCAACCAGGCAAAGATATCTACAGCATATCGTAAAGTCACCACAGCTGCCTATGAAAAGAAAATCGAGACAGGCCATTCTGCCTCAGCCATCGAACTGGAGGACGGCACCATCATCACAGCCAAATCATCACCTCTGCTGGGATGCAGTGCAGCACTTATACTTAACGCCACAAAATATCTTGCCGACATCGACCACGAGGTAAAACTGATTCCACAGAGCCTGATAGAGCCTGTGCAAAAGACGAAGACAGAGTATCTAGGCGCCAAGAACCCACGTCTGCACACCGACGAGGTACTGGTGGCACTGAGCGTCTTGTCGACAGAAGACGAGAATTGCCGCAAGGCACTGGAACAGTTGCCAAGACTGCGCGACTGTCAGATTCACTCTACGGTGATGCTCAGCGAGGTTGACAGGAAAATATTCAAGAAACTGGGTTGCGGACTGACTTGCGACCCTGTAAGGAAGAAATAAGAAAATCGGGCTTACGGCCCGATTTCTTCTTATCTTGTGTCAGCGCCCCACATCATCTTTTCGCGAAGAGTGTTGAAATAACGATGATCAGAACGCTTAACCACCTTGACATCATATGGTGCACGACGAAGAGATATCTTTGTGCCCTCCTTGCACTTCTCTGAACGTCCGTCAATAGCTACAAGGAAATTATGGCTGCGGCTCTCTACGTCGAGTTCGATAACAGCAGAATCAGGCAAGACGATAGGACGCACATTCAGAGAGTGGGGAGCTACAGCAGTCATCGAGAACACCTTCGTGCCAGGCACGATAATAGGACCGCCATTGGAGAGTGAATAGGCTGTTGAGCCAGTAGGAGTAGAAACGACGAGACCATCGGCCTGATAAGTATTGAGATACTGTCCGTTGATGCTCGCACGAATAGTAATCATCGATGCGGTGTCGCGTTTTAGGATAGCTACATCATTGAGGGCATAACAGAAATCCCCAAGAGGCAGGCCGTCAGCCTCAACCTGAATGAGAGCTCTCGACTCAATAGCAAATTCATCATGCACGAGGGCATCTATGCATCGCTCTATATCATCAGGACTGATATCTGCAAGAAATCCCAGACGCCCCATATTGACACCGATAATAGGTATGTCCTTATGCCCCACACGGCTTGCGGCCTTAAGGAAAGTACCGTCACCACCCATTGAGACAACAAAGTCGGCATCAAAGTCATCATCGGTGAATACCTTCGTGGCGCTGATGTCGAGATGTTGGTTGTCCTTCAAGAAGTAATAGTATTCCATATCGACATAAAGCTCTGCATCGTGACTTGCGATACAAGAGAGCACTTTCTGAATGCTGGCGGACTTACGGGCCTGATAGATATTGCCGAACAGGGCGAATCTGAGTCTGCGATATTCCATATTACTTCGTTTTGTGTGCAAAGATACATCATTTTAATTAGAAATTAGAAATTAGAAATTAGAAATTATGATTACTTTGCAATTTTTTCACTTTTCAATTTCAGTATTCCATATCTTTTTTGTACCTTTGCAAAGAAATAGACCTATACAGAAGATTATGGCAAAAGTTTATGTATTCTTAGCAGATGGCTTCGAGGATGTTGAGGCCTTGATCCCCATCGACGTATTGCGTCGTGGAGGTGTGGAAGTTGTAACAGTGAGCACAACAGAGTTTCCACTTGTAGAGTCTGCTCATGGGGTGAATATCGAGGCCGACATTCAGTTTGATCAAGGCGACTACTCTGATGCCGACTTGCTGATGCTGCCAGGCGGCATGCCAGGAGCAAGCAACCTCTTTGAGCACGAAGGAGTATGCAAAGCAGTTTGCGACCAGGCGGCTGCAGGAAAGAAAGTGGCTGCAATATGCGCTGCTCCGGCAGTGGTACTCGCCCAGCTCGGAGTGCTCAACGGAAAGAAAGCCACTTGTTACCCCGGATTCGAGAAATCACTCGCAGAAACCGGTGCCACATATACTGGCGACCTCGTAACCGTAGACGGGAATATTACTACGGGCGAAGGCCCTGCAGCAGCTTTCCCTTACGCCTACGAACTACTGGCTCAGCTTGTTGACAAGGACACCTCTGACCAGATTGCCGAAGGAATGAGGTTCAAGCACCTGATGGCATGAATGACTATGTGATCATAGTTGCCGGCGGCAAAGGACTGAGGATGGGAAGCGACATCCCTAAGCAGTTTCTGCCTATATGCGGCAAGCCAGTGCTGATGCGGACCATAGAAAGATTCAGGGAGTATTCTGAGAATCTTCAGATTATCCTCGTATTGCCAGAGACGCAACAGGAATATTGGCAAGAGCTATGCAGTCAGTACGACTTCAAGGTTGATTATCAGCTAGCCAATGGAGGACAGACACGCTTCCACTCCGTTCAGAACGGCCTGGCGCTCGTACCTGACAATACCGAGGGTGTCGTAGGAGTTCATGACGGAGTGCGTCCTTTCCCCAGCATCGAGGTCATCCGCAACTGCTACGAGAGGGCACGCACCGCAAAGGCCGTCATACCAGTCATCCCTGTCGTCGAGACAATCCGCCACCTCACAAAGTACCAGACTCTCTGTGAGGCAGAATCGAATACTGTTCCACGCGACGAATATCGGCTCGTGCAGACACCTCAGACATTCGACATTCAGCTGTTAAAAGCAGCTAACCGACAATCATATCATGACGGATTCACAGATGACGCATCGGTCGTGGAGAGTTACGGACATCAAATAACACTGGTGGAGGGCAATCGTGAAAACATTAAGATAACAACCCCCTACGACATTATCGTAGCCGAAGCCATCATTCAACACCTAAACGCCGAACATCCTTGAGCATCCTAGATCAAGACATAATGTACCTGCCGGGGGTTGGCCCAAACCGCAAGAAGATGCTGAACGACGAACTCGGCATCGCTACCTACGGCGATCTGCTGGAATATTATCCTTATAAGTACGTAGACCGCTCGAGGGTATACAAGATTCACGAACTGACAGGCGACATGCCTTATGTACAGGTAGTGGGGCAAATCCTAAGTTTTGAGACATTTCCAATGGGGGCGCGAAAGGAGCGTGTTGTTGCTCACTTTACTGATGGTACAGCAATATGCGACCTTACCTGGTTTAATGGAGGCAAATATGCCAAGCAAAATTATAGGATCGGTACAGAATACCTCGTTTTCGGTAAGCCCACAGTATTTAACAACCGCATAAACTTCACCCACCCTGACCTCGATGATGCTGCCAAGACAGACATCTCGACAATGGGTCTCCAACCATATTACAACACTACGGAGAAGATGAAGAAGAGCGGACTTAATTCTCGCGCAATAGAACGACTGACAAAGACTCTCATAGAGAAAATACCCGCTCTGCCTGAGACCCTGCCAAGCTACCTTATTGCCGAGAAGCACCTCATGGGCAGGGATGAAGCTTTTCATAATGTGCATTATCCCCAAAATGCAAAAGACTTGGAACGTGCCAGGGTAAGGCTAAAATTCGAAGAGCTCTTCTATGTACAACTGAACATACTACGATATGCAAGCGACCAGAGAAGGAAGTTCAGAGGTTATGTGTTCTCAATCGTAGGCAATGCCTTTAATTCTTTCTACCACGAGCATCTTCCATTTCCTCTAACAGGTGCCCAAAAGCGTGTAATACGTGAGATACGCAAGGATATGGGAAGTGGGCGACAGATGAACCGACTGCTGCAAGGCGATGTCGGCTCAGGTAAGACCCTTGTGGCATTAATGTCAATGCTTATTGCCATAGACAACGGATACCAGGCATGTATAATGGCACCTACCGAGATTCTTGCAGAACAACACCTGCAGACAATAATGACATTCCTGAAAGACATGAACCTTCGAGTTGCACTTCTGACAGGTATAGTAAAAGGGAAACGAAGACAAGAAGTGCTTGAGGGACTTCTCGACGGCACTATAAACATACTTGTTGGTACCCATGCCGTTATAGAAGACACTGTACAATTTGCACGGCTTGGATTCGTGGTTGTCGACGAACAGCATCGTTTCGGGGTTGCTCAACGTGCAAAGTTGTGGAGTAAGAGCATCAATCCCCCGCACGTGCTCGTTATGACAGCTACACCTATTCCAAGAACACTCGCAATGACATTATATGGTGATCTCGACGTAAGCGTGATAGACGAGCTACCTCCAGGCCGGAAACCCGTGAGAACTACTCACGTATTCGACTCACGTATGACTTCTCTTTATGACGGCATACGCCAGCAGATAAATGAAGGGCGCCAGATATACATTGTCTTCCCATTAATAGAGGACAGTGAGAAGTCAGACCTTAAAAATCTCGAAGACGGCTTTGAGGTACTACGACAAGCATTCCCTGAATTCCGCTTGAGTAAAGTGCACGGGCGAATGAAGCCCAAGGACAAGGAGGATGAGATGCAGCGCTTTGTCAGTGGAGAGACCCAGATATTAGTAGCGACAACAGTCATTGAGGTAGGTGTAAATGTGCCAAATGCTTCAGTAATGGTAATCCTTGACGCACAACGATTTGGGCTTTCACAGCTACATCAGCTTAGAGGCCGGGTAGGTCGAGGAGCAGATCAGAGCTTTTGCATACTCGTGACTCCATTCAAACTCAGTGAAGAGACCCGCAAGCGCATTGATATCATGTGCGAGACAAACGACGGGTTCCGTATAGCCGAAGCCGACCTGAAGCTTCGCGGCCCCGGTGACTTGGAAGGAACCCAGCAAAGTGGCATGGCCTTTGATTTGAAGATAGCCGACATTGCACGTGATGGACAGTTAGTACAGATAGCACGTGAGACAGCACAACCTATCATTGAGGAAGATCCTACATGCTGCTCAGAAAAATATTCCATATTGTGGCGAAGGTTACGTGAAATAAGGAAAACAAATATAAATTGGGCTGCAATTTCTTAATCTATGATAGTTTCTTAGTGTTAAAAGAACTCAAAATATTGTTAACGTGCACACCTTTTGTGTCGTTTTCGGAATAAAATCACTACCTTTGCACCGTAATATTCGCCAAAGCGATTGAAACTCTAACAAAAGATGATTAAAACCATATCTATATTATTAGGACTGATATTTCTATCAACGAGCTCTTTACAGGCGCAGGACTTGTTAGCTCGCCAAGCTCCAGTAGACAAGAAAATGAAGAAGGTTGACTCCGTTGCCCTCAACCGCCTTATATATCAGGAAATGCTCGACAACCCCGCAGCAGACCTGTATGATGACTTCGAAAGTTCATCTACACACTATCAGGCAGCACATTTGCCTGACACAGCTAATATAGATCTTCGTGGATTCTGCATGCCTACCTCTAGCCGTGTCATCACATCAAACTTCGGTGCCCGCTGGGGACGCCAGCATAAGGGTCTGGACATTAAGGTGTATATTGGCGACACTATCCGTGCAGCTTTTTCCGGAAAGGTTCGTGTAGTGAAATATGAAGGACGCGGATACGGAAAGTATGTTGTAATCCGACACTACAATGGTTTGGAGACATACTATGCCCACATGTCAAAGCAATTAGTAAGCGAGGGTGATGATGTTCGCGCAGGTGATCCTATAGGACTTGGAGGCAATACTGGTCGTAGCACAGGATCTCATCTGCACTTTGAGACACGTCTCTGCGGTATTGCAATTAACCCTGCACTGATGTTTGACTTCCGCAATCAAGATGTAGTAAGCGATTTCTGGACCTACCGCCGCAATAAATATGCAGCAGAGTCAGCACAGGCCAATCGCCTGCGTGGTGCCAACGCAAGCACTCACGGAAGCCGCTTTGACATAGATGATGACGATGATGACGAGATGGCAATAGCTGCCCCTGAAGCATCTTTCGCTCCAGAAGTGCACTTCCACAAGGTAAAGAAGGGAGAGACATTGCATAGTATCGCCAAGAAGCGCGGTATGACAATCGACGCACTATGCAAGCTGAACCACATCGGCAAGAACATACGCTTGATGCCTGGACAGATTCTGAAATATAATTGAGACAAAAAGGAGTAAGAATACAAAGGTCAAAATTGACTTATCTTAATTACATCACGGATTTATTAAAATTTTCGGGAAGAAAATAGAAGTAAATCCGTGATTTTTATTACCTTTGCGACCTAAAATGCATTTTATAACGTTATAAAGAAAAATATGGCTGACAAAAAAAAGATTAAGACTGCATTGGTATCGGTGTTCCATAAAGACGGACTTGACGAACTGCTCAAGAAATTGAATGACGAAGGAGTTAAGTTTCTCTCAACAGGTGGTACACAGAAATTTATTGAGTCACTCGGTTATGAGTGCCAGAAAGTAGAGGATGTGACGACCTATCCATCTATCCTTGGAGGTCGTGTAAAGACCTTACATCCTAAAGTGTTTGGAGGTATTCTTGGACGTCGTGAGAACGATGGTGACCAGGAACAGATGAAACAGTACGAGATACCTGAGATTGATCTTGTTATTGTAGATCTATATCCGTTTGAGCAAACAGTTGCCAGTGATGCTTCCGAAGAAGATATCATTGAAAAAATTGATATTGGCGGAATCTCCTTAATTCGTGCTGGAGCAAAGAATTTCAACGATGTAGTAATTGTTCCAAGTAAGTCAGAATACAACATATTGCTTGATATACTCAACGAGCAGGGAGCAGAGACGACAAAGGCACAGCGCCGTATGTTTGCAACACGCGCTTTTGGCGTAAGTTCCCATTATGACACAGCCATCAATGCATGGTTTGCTAAAAAGTAAGACGGTAAAAAGACAAAAAGTAAAAGATAAAAAAATGGGATTTTTCAGTTTCGTCCAGGAAATAGCAATGGACCTGGGCACAGCAAACACCATCATCATCAGCGATGATAAGATTGTGGTAGATGAGCCATCTGTCGTAGCCCTTGACCGTCGTACCGACAAGATGATTGCCGTAGGTGCGAAGGCTAAGATGATGTATGAGAAGACACATGACAACATCCGCACCATCCGCCCTCTCCGCGACGGAGTTATTGCAGACTTCTCTGCCTGCGAACAGATGATGCGAGGACTTATCAAAATGGTACATACAGGCTCACGCCTGTTCTCACCATCACTGCGTATGGTAATTGGTGTACCTTCTGGTTCTACTGAAGTTGAGCTCCGTGCCGTTCGCGACTCTGCAGAGCACGCAGACGGCCGAGACGTATATCTTATCTTCGAGCCTATGGCTGCCGCAATTGGTATAGGTATCGATGTAGAAGCTCCTGAAGGAAATATGATTGTAGATATCGGTGGCGGTTCTACAGAGATTGCCGTCATCTCTCTTGGAGGCATAGTAAGCAACAACTCTATCCGCACTGCAGGTGATGACCTTACTGCTGACATCCAGGAGTACATGAGCCGTCAGCATAATGTCAAGGTAAGTGAGCGTATGGCAGAACGCATCAAGATAAGCGTTGGCTCAGCACTTACAGACCTTGGCGACGATGCACCTGAGGACTTCATCGTACATGGTCCTAACCGTATCACAGCTCTCCCCATGGAAGTGCCTGTATGTTATCAGGAGATTGCCCACTGTTTGGACAAGACAATTGCAAAAATTGAGAACGCAGTGCTCTCAGCACTTGAGAATACCCCCCCAGAGCTTTATGCTGACATCGTGAAAAATGGCATCTACCTCTCTGGAGGCGGTGCCCTCTTGCGTGGTCTCGACCGTCGCCTGGAGGAGAAGATTAATATTCCTTTCCATGTGCCAGAGGATCCTCTCCACAGCGTGGCTAAAGGTGCAGGTGTAGCACTTAAGAACATTGATCGTTTCTCATTCCTTATGAGATAATAGACAGAGAGTCTGATGCGCAACCTTCTAGACTTCTTGAGAAAATATCATCACTGGTTCCTCTTTCTACTGCTAGAGGTAATCAGTGGTGTTATGCTTTTCAATTTTAACAACTATCAAGGAAGCGTGTGGTTGTCATCTGCAAATGCGATGTCTGGCAAGGTGTATGAGATGCAAAGTGGAATAACATCGTTTTTTTCCCTGACAAGGGCTAACGAAGAACTCACACTCCGCAATTTCTATCTGGAAAGGCAAGTGGACCAGCTGCGCCGGCTCTACACTGAGGCAACCCAAGACACTACTGTAGAAGAACGAAATCAGCTGCAGTTCCTAAGCCAGTACAAACTTATACCAGCAAAAGTTGTAAGCAACTCAGTAAATAAGCCAAACAACCTGATTACAATCAACAAAGGAAAAGCTGATGGAGTGGAAGTAGATATGGGAGTGGCTTGTGGTAATGGCATTGTAGGTGTTGTATATCTTGTCTCTGATCACTACGCAGTGGTTATTCCTGCCCTTAATGCCAGTTCTTCACGTATCAGCTGCGCTATTAGAGACCGCAACTACTTCGGCTATCTTCACTGGCCAGGGGGTGACCCCACAATAGCATTTGTAGAGGACATTCCCCGACACGCACAGTTTAAGAGGGGCGAATGGATTGTCACAAGCGGATTCTCTTCAATATTCCCATCAGGAGTACTAGTAGGAAAGATTGAAAAGGTGTTCAACTCCAGTGACGGACTGTCATACAAACTTCAGACACGACTGAGTACAGACTTTAGTTGTTTACGTGATGTAGTGGTTATCAGTGACAAGAGCATTGCCGAACGTACAAAATTAATCAATGCAGCTCGCGACTCAATTAATATAAAGAGAAATTAAGCAGGTATGTCATTCGACGTTATCAAAAGAATAGCACTTTTCTTTGTACTGTGTGTGGTTCAGATACTCTTTTTGAATCATATACGTCTCTTTAATATAGCCACGCCTATGCTGTATATATTTTTTGTCATCACCTTCCATCGCAATACGCCAAAGTGGGCCTTATTGCTTTGGAGCTTTGCATTAGGACTGGCCATCGATGTATTCTCTAACACTCCTGGGCTAGCTTCTGGTTCGATGACACTGATTGGAATCATACAGCCATATTTGCTTGAACTATTCGTACCTCGCGATTCTATAGATGATCTTGAAATTTCCACAACGACACTTGGATTCGGGAAATATCTCACCTTCAGCTCTATCCTTACAATAATCTACTGTTTGGTATTCTTTGCCCTTGAAGCATTCTCTTTCTACAATTGGATGCATTGGCTATCATGTGCAGGTAGTAGTGCTCTGCTTACTCTGGTTCTCATATTATCACTAGAAGCCGTTCGTAAGAAGTGAGAGACTATAATTTAGAAAACAGACGATATGTCGTTAGTGGGGTGGCTACATTAATTGTAGTCATCTATATTATTCGCCTCTTCACACTTCAAATCACCAGTGATGACTATAAGAAAAGTGCCGATTCAAATGCATTTTTGAAGAAAGTAGAGTTTCCATCACGTGGCGTCATAACCGACAGGAATGGAAAACTTATGGTTTATAACCAACCTTCGTACGATATTATGGTGGTTATGAACGAAGCAAAAGATCATCTTGATACATTAGAATTCTGCAATGCCCTAAATATCACAAAGGAAGAGTTCGACCGCAGGATGAATACGATGAAAGACCGGAACAAGAATCCCGGCTATTCACGCTTTACTCAACAGCTATTCATGAGTCAACTTAGCGACAAGGACTTCAGTATATTCAGAGAAAAGATGTACAGATTCCCAGGTTTCTATGTGCAAAGGCGTAGTGTTCGCCAATATCAGTATAACATGGCAGCACATGTTCTTGGTGATGTGGCAGAGGTCTCCCCTACAGATATTGAAGAAGACGACTATTACCAACCAGGCGATTATATAGGGAAACTCGGCATTGAACGCTATTACGAGAAACAACTCCGTGGTGAAAAAGGTATCCAGATTCTTCTGCGCGATGCACACGGACGAATACAAGGGCGATATATGAATGGAGCCTTAGATCGCAAGCCAATACCTGGCAAAAACCTCACATTGGGTATAGACGTTGAGCTACAGGCACTTGGCGAACGTCTACTTGAAGGTAAGATTGGCAGTATCGTAGCTATAGAACCTTCTACGGGAGAGGTTCTATGCATGGTATCATCACCTTCTTATGATCCTCGTATGATGGTAGGCCGTGAACGAAGTAAGAACCATAAGATTCTGAGTCAGGACATATGGAAGCCACTTCTTAATAGAAGTATTATGGGGCAGTATCCTCCTGGTTCTACCTTCAAGACGACACAAGGTCTAACCTTTCTTTCAGAAGGAATTATAACCCCATCAACCTTATATCCATGTGGACATGGTTTCAATTTTAAGGGTTTACATGTAGGATGTCATAGCCATGCATCGCCATTGCCTCTTGTACCAGCATTAAGCACATCGTGCAACGGATTTTTCTGCTGGGGACTATATCACATGATAAACACTAACATTTCGAAATACGGAACTGTGCAAAATGCAATGAACACATGGCGTGACTACATGGTATCAATGGGTTTCGGCTATAAACTAGGCATTGACCTTCCCGGTGAGAAGCGAGGCCTTATACCTAATGCCAACTTCTACGATAACGCATACAAGGGTTCATGGAATGGACTTACAGTTATCTCCATTGCAATTGGTCAGGGAGAGGTAAATGCGACACCTCTACAAATAGCAAATCTTGCAGCAACAATAGCCAACAGAGGATATTATTATGTGCCCCACGTTGTGAAGAAAGTACAGGGAGAACCCCTGGATACGGCATTCACACGTCGTCATTTCTCAAAGGCCGATAACAGAGCCTATGAATATATAGTTCAAGGTATGCGCTCATCTGTTCTCGGAGGTACGTGCCATGCCTTGGGGAAATACGATTTCATGGCATGTGGAAAGACAGGAACTGCTCAGAACCGAGGGCACGACCACTCTGTCTTCATGGGTTTTGCCCCCATGGACAAGCCGAAGATTGCTGTTGCTGTCTATGTAGAGAATGGTGGCTGGGGTGCTACTTACGGTGTACCTATTGGTGGGCTCATCATGGAAAAATATATAAACGGAAAACTCTCTGAGGCTTCAGAAAAGAAAGCGACAGAATTCCAGAACAAAAGAATCAATTATGGCTCAGCAGACAGATAAAAACCAAAGTGTACTTCGTTCCATCGACTATTGGACGATTCTCATCTACCTTTCACTTCTCGTATTCGGGTGGCTAAGTGTCTGCGGTGCCAGCTATACTTATGGTGAAACGGATATATTCAGCCTTGATTCTAGATCAGGAATGCAAATTGTATGGATTGGCACATCTATCGTTCTAGGACTTATAATACTCTTGCTCGATGACCGTTTCTATGATACTTTCGCCTTCGTCATATATGGGGTTTTACTTATTCTACTCTTTGCAACTATATTCAATCCCCATAGCATTAAGGGCTCCAGATCCTGGCTTGTACTAGGACCATTAAGAATTCAGCCTGCAGAGTTTGCCAAGTTTGCTACAGCTTTAGCCTTGGCAAAACTGATGAGCATATATGGCTATGATATTCAGAAGTGGAAACATTTCGCAGGTACGATTGCCATTATCTTGCTACCAATGATATTTATTGTTCTGCAACGTGAAACGGGTTCTGCTATAGTTTACGTGGCTTTCTTCATGATGTTCTACCGTGAAGGGATGCCTGGCAGTATTCTCTTTACTGGTGTAGCAATGGTGATCTATTTCGTCATTGGTATAAGATATGCAGATGTAATGTTACTATATACTCCCACATCAATAGGAAAATTCGTCGTATTATTACTAATACAGATTTTCTCTGCTGGTCTTGTATATGTATACACCGATAATAAGCAAATCGCGACAAAAATACTACTATTTACAGTAGGTTTCACTATCGTGCTTTTACTTTTCTCTCTGTATGTAATACCATTTGACATAGTATATTTGCAGTTAGTTATCACTGCCATAATGATAGGATATATGCTATGGATTGGCCTTTCTACACGCATACGCAACTATTTATGGATAGCTCTCTTCTCACTTAGTTCAGTACTTTTTTTCAATGCTGCTGACTATGTACTTAATAATGTTATGGAGCCGCACCAGCGAGTACGCATCAATGTACTTCTAGGTCTTGAGGAAGACCTTAAGGGAGCGGGTTATAATGTCCATCAGAGCCAGATTGCTATTGGTTCTGGAGGTATATGGGGAAAAGGATTTCTTAACGGCACTCAGACAAAGCTGAAATATGTGCCAGAACAGGATACTGACTTTATTTTCTGTACGGTCGGAGAAGAAGAAGGCTTCCTTGGTTCTGCAGGAGTACTTGTATTATTCTTGGCATTGATACTTCGCCTTATACATCTTGCAGAACGACAACCATACCGTTTTGGCAGGGTATATGGATATTCTGTGCTTAGTATTTTCCTATTTCATGTATTTATTAATGTAGGAATGGTTCTCGGGCTGACACCTGTTATCGGAATTCCTCTCCCATTCTTCAGTTATGGTGGTTCATCACTATGGGGATTCACAATCTTGCTTTTCATCTTCCTGCGCATCGATGCAGGAAGAAACCTCTCAAAGTCTTAGCCCCTACTCTCTGTCGATACTGAATCCTATATCTGACACTCCCATCACCATCTCACGCTTCATGTTGTGCTTTATGGTGATGCTCAGAGAGTCGCCATCATGAAGGTTGATTGTATTGAGGTGGAAAGCCTGCTGAAAATAACTCACGCCTTTTCCTCGGAACTTTCCTTTCTCATCTACAATTTTGTAGTTCAGCGTATCCCGATGCACATATCCAGACGGGAGAATAGCCTGTTCTATCACTAGGCTGAGACTAACAAAAGGATAAGAACGATCTACACGTACCCCTATCTCCTCACGATAACTACCTGCTCCCAATGGAGACACTGCAAAAACAAGTGTATCTGTTTTATCCCATCCAGACATTGGTACATGACGATAGTTCACGTATACATTCTTGCGATTGCAAGATACGATAACCACTGCAATCGCAAGAATCAATGAGAATATTAATAATCCTCTATTTTTCATTCTTCTTCGGAGCCTCCTTCTGGGGATTTCCATTATTTGACTGTTTTTTCTTTTTCTTCTTTTTCTTAGCTTTGTCGAAACGACTGATATCACCACCAGCCAAGTCAACATGCTCTTTCTCTGGTTTATGATACCCATCTTCCTGAAGAGATTCAGGTTTCTCTCCTCGTGCATTCAGTTCTATAACCTTCATTGCTCTTTCTGCAGAGATCGTCTCTATGTTGGCTGCAATATTCTTATCTGTAGAATAAGTCACCACTCCTGCAAGAATGTCGCTCTTAAAGAGATAGTAGTCAGCGTCTTGGGTCTGTAGAACCTGATCTTTGTGCGGAAGCCGCTTTGATGCCTCCATATAGTCATCAACCTCATAGTTCAGACAACATTTAAGCTTTGCACACATACCTGCCAGTTTCTGAGGATTTAATGAGATATCCTGATATCGCGCAGCATTAGTGCTTACACTAGAGAAATTCTTCATCCAAGTAGCACAGCACAGCTCTCGCCCGCAAGGACCTGTACCACCAATACGGCCAGCCTCTTGGCGTGCTCCAATCTGTTTCATTTCAATTCGCACATGGAAGGCAGCTGCAAGATCCTTAATAAGCTGACGGAAATCCACACGATCATCTGCGATATAATAAAAGATAGCCTTATTTCCGTCACCCTGGTATTCTACATCACCTATCTTCATTTGCAGCCCAAGGCCTTTAGCAATCATTCGACTCTCAATCATTGTGCTATGCTCTCGAGCTTTTGCTTCACGGAACTTCTGCATATCCACATCTCTAGCTATACGATAGATTCTCTTGATATCATCTGGTGACTTTATTACCGCTTTTTTAATCTGTAACTTTACAAGTCTTCCTGTCAATGTCACGACACCAATATCGTGACCAGGATTTGCTTCTACAGCAACTATATCCCCCTTCTTTAGTGGAAGGTTGTTTACATTGTGGTAATAGCCCTTACGAGTATGTTTAAACTGTACTTCTACCAAGTCTGTATCATTGAAGTTTCTCGGCACGTCTGCAAGCCAGTCATAAGTATTCAACTGGCGGTCCTGTCGCCCAACAGCCAGATGACACAACCCTCTGTCACATCCAACCTTTATAACTCGATCATTATTATTCTCTGTCATATATTTATTTTGTAATTAAAAGCACTATCATCTGCAGGCAGAAATCAAAAAACACAATCTTACCATTTGCATTCTGCCCTATATCACGTATCGCTTTGTTTGCCAAATCAGAAATAGGAAAAACGTTTGACTCATTCACGAATCTGGCAAAATTACGAGCGAAATCTTCTTCTTTCTGAGTCATATACGTCAACTCTCCATTTTGGAAATTATACATAAAGTTTTCACGTATCATCCTCAGGAAATATGTTAACCACCGTTTCTGCTTTTCACGTCCGAAACCAGCCATCACTTCACTCCACTTCCGTAAGTCTTTGATTTTACGCTGATATGCCAGACGCATAAGCGAAATAAAAAGATCAAGGAACTGTTCATTTTCTGAACCTACCTGTAGTTCTTCCAAAGCTTTTAGCCAACTCCCGTTAGCAAGTCTCGTAATACGATGAGCCGCATCCTCACTAACACCTCTACGTTCTATCAGAGCATGCTCTAGTGAGGCATCATCGATCTTCTTAACATCAATTCTCTGAACTCGACTACGAATTGTCTCAAGCAACTTTTCTGGTTCTTCACAAACCATAATGAAAACAGTCTGCAAAGGAGGTTCTTCTATAAGTTTCAAAAGCTTGTTAGCACATTCGATATTCATGCGCTCTGGCAACCAAACTATACTAACCTTATACCCCCCCTGGCTAGACTTCAAACTCAATTTCCGAACCAGATCGTCACTCTCACCAGCTGTGATAATCGCCTGTTGGTTCTCAGCGCCAATCGCTTTCATCCACTGGTCCATGGTGAAATAAGGTCCTTCCATCATCAGCTCATGCCATTCTTTTGCGAAGTCATCACTCACAGGTTTATGGTCCGAGCTCATTGAAGGCAGTTTTATAGTCGGATATGTGAAATGCAGGTCTGGATGTTCCAGTTTTTCTAGCATTGCCCTCGAAGATGTCCTTCCGTCATCTAGTAGTCTACAAGCAAAGGCTATTGCTATAGCCATCTTACCCGCTCCTTGAGGCCCGCAAAGCATAAGAGCATGAGGCAGGCGATTCTCACTGACCATCTGCATTAGGCGCTCTTGCAACTCTTTCTGCCCTATGACGCTTTCAAACCACATCTATTATCTCTTTTTACAATAGCCTTCTTGCCACTTCTGCCACACTATCTACTGCTGATACGGTATAGAAATGGATATTTTGAACTCCATTCTGGTAAAGATTACGGCACTGCTCAGTTGTCCACTCTATACCAAGTCTTTTAGCATCATCGTCTGTCTTGCACTTAACTATTTCTTTAGCGAGTTCCTCTGGAATATCACAATGGAAAGTCTTAGGAACGATGGTCAGCTGACTTAACTTTGCCAAAGGCTTTATGCCAGGTATGATAGGAATTGTGATTCCCATCTCACGAGCCTTACAAACGAAATCAAAATATTTCTTGTTGTCGAAAAACAACTGTGTTACAGCATACTGTGCTCCCAAATTTTGCTTCTGACGAAGATACTCCATGTCGCGCTCCAAATTGGGAGCCTCTTCATGCTTTTCAGGATAACAGGCTACGCCATAATCGAAAGGTTTTCCTGGACTCTTTATTGGAGTACCGTCTGCAAAATAACCTTCATTAAAAGAATTCACCTGCTTTATAAGTTCTGTAGTATGAGCATGTCCACCTGGTGTCGGGACAAACCTGTTGTCCTCCTTTGCTTTATCACCACGCAGAAGCAACAAATCGCTTATGCCTAAGAATTGCAAATCAAGCAATTCATACTCAATATCATCTATTGTAGCTCCACTACATATTAAGTGTGGCTGAACAGGTATACCATATCGCTGCTGTATAGCAGCAGCGATAGCGATGGTGCCGGGGCGCCTGCGGACCCTCTGCCGTTCATACTGACCATTCTCCAGTTCACGATAAACGAACTCTGAGTGATGGGTAGTGATATTTATGTATGCAGGGTCAAATTCCCTTAGTTTGTCAATATCAGCAAATAGTTTCTCCGTACCTGCCCCCTTAAGTGGCGGAAGCACTTCGAACGAGAATCGTCTGCTATTATTATCAATATTCAATACACTCATCGTGCAAACATTTTATTTGGGCTACAAAGTTACAAATAAAAGATTGAAACACCAAATTTATTTAGCTATTTCAGAAATATCACCATTCTTTGCAGAAGTTTCCCTAATAGCAAGCTGTTGCGGAACTATCTTCTTATAAATTTTAGAATCTCCCGCAATAGCTTTCAACAACATCTGACATGCCGTCTTACCCATAAGTAGTGACTGATCCTCAATTGCCGACATTCTAGGTGTGACATAACGAGCGTGAGGATCATCAGTAAAACCAATAAGAGCCACATCTTCTGGGATATGCAAGCCTGCCTGTTTAATGGCGGCAAGAGCAGCAAACGTAATAATATCATTAAAAGCCAAAATTGCATCTGGACGATTCTCTCTACGTAAGAGTTCCGTAACAGCATCAACAGCCCACTGATAGTCTATTTTATCGCAGATAACAAGTTCACGCTCAATAGGGATATGGTTTTCTCGCAATGCCTCAAGATAACCATGTTTACGACGACGCACCATATCTAAATGGTTTGGACCGCCAACAAAAGCTATACGGTGACTACCGGTATCAATGAGATGCTGAGTTGCCTGCTGTGCAGCCACATCGCCATTAGCCATCACACAAGAAAACTTATCCGAGAGGCATGTACGACCAAAAAACACCAAAGGGATTCCCATCGTGGCAATCTCTTCAAAATGAGTATAGTCTGTTGTACTCTGTGCAAGACAAGCAATGATGCCTTCAACATGCATGCTAATAAAGTTGTCAATGGCACGAACTTCTACTTCACTATCTTCATGAGTATTGGCACTTATTATCGAATATCCTGCCTTGCTTGCCTCATCCTCTATTCCATCAAGTACAGATGAATAATAATGGCTCACAAGATTAGGAACGACTACACCTATCATCCTAGGAGCCTCTTTGCGCAGACTCTGAGCAAAGGGGTTTGGGCGATAGTTCATCTTCTTGGCAAGACTTTTCACCTTTTCCTGCATTTCCTGACCAATTTCAGGACTATTACGCAAAGCCCTGCTAACAGTAGCTATACTTACTCCTAATTCATGAGCAAGATCTTTCAATGAAGTCCTATGTTTATTTGTTGGCATATAGCTTTTACTATTTTTGCGCAAAGTTACACATAATAATCGAAAAGCGCAAACGTTTACGTGTTTTTTTGCGATAAAAAGTATGTTTTTATGGAAAATAGTGAGTACCTTTGCAACAGAAAATCAGAAATGAGTAATGAATAGTTGATAATAAGTTAGTTAGAAAAATGAGAACCGAGGCTGTCGTGATGACATCCTCGGTTTTTTATCTCAACTTCAATTTGCTTATCTCACATGTTCTATTTCACCAGAGCCCACCTTATGCTGCTTCAAAGAGTCAAGGTGTCCTTTAAGTTTTATATCTCCGCTACCAACAAGATTGCATACAGCATTCTTGCAGCCCTCTTCGAATTTAACATTCACATCACCAGATCCCTTGAGGTTGATTTCAGTATTGCAGACACCCCATTGACACACAGAGACATCCCCAGAGCCCACCAATGATATATTAGAGGAAATTGCCTTAAGACGCTTTATTTCCAGATCACCAGAGCCAACAACTTCAGAGATACAATTATCACATATCATATCACTAAAATCAATATCTCCAGAACCACGTAGAGATATGTGCATATTATCTGTATCTACATGCCCTTCCGACTTAAAGTCTCCAGAGCCAAACAATTGCACACTAATAAGATCAGGTGACGACACGAAGACAGTGACATCGTCAACAGATTCAACGGAGATATTTATAAGACCTATTTTCCCCTTATTCTTAACTACGAGTGTATTGCCCTCCACACTAGTAAGAATTTCATTTACTACATTTTCGGGACCTTCCAGACGCACAGAGAAAGAATCTGCTTGAGTATAGTAGACTGTTGGAGATCCATAAATATCTATACGCTCAAAATTACTTAACTTCCGTACCTGGCTAATCGTTTTTGACTCTGTCACAAGGACTTTATGTCTATACACACAAGAAACCATAATCTGAGCCATAGCCAACAGAATCAGGCTGCAAAATAAAAAATGTTTCACTTTCATCTTTCTATCATTAATTTGTTACGATCTGACTATTTGACGTAACAAATATCAATAAAGTTGCATAGACTCAGAACAAATCACACTATAGGCAGCAACACCCAGAATCTAGAGCCTTTACCGAGTGTTGACTCAACACCAGTAGTACCTCCAAGATTAGCCGCATGAGACTTAACGACAGACAGCCCGAGACCTGTACCAGGAATATATTCGTCGAGTTTAACAAAACGTTCAAAAATACGATCCTGGTCTTTTTCCGCAATACCCATACCTGTATCGCTTACCCAAATACGTACCTGATCGCCCTCTATATCATATCCCAGTGTTATTGTTCCTTCAAAAGTAAACTTAATGGCATTTTGCATAAGATTATCAACGATTTCCCTCAGGACCGTCTGGTCAGTATGCACAAGCAGTTCATCTTGAGGCAGATGAGTAAGAATTGAAACATTCGTACTTGGTTGATAAAACTGCGCTATCTCCATAAATAGAGAATTAAGGTCGACAGCAGCCAAGGCCAGACTATGGGCTCCAGCTTCTATCTCAGCCATACTTACAAGGCCTTCTACGATACGTAGAAGTTTCTGATTGTTAAGCCTTATTTCATTGATAATATTGTTCCTATCGTCTTCATCCTGCACCATAGGCAGAAGATCGGCAAAGCCCACAATTGCATTCAATGGAGTCCTAATCTCATGCCCCATATTAGCTATGAATGCTGTCTTCATACGATCGCTCTCCTCGGCCTTGTTGCGAGCCAAAATCAATGCTGATTCCATCTCCTTACGCCCATCGATACGCATAGAAGCTCCTACTACCTTTGTGGGCGTACCTTCAGCATCACGTTCTACTATCGTAGCATAACTTTCTTCCCAATAGGTCTTCCCCTGATGTACAGACTTCACCTGGTACTGTTGATAGAATATATCTGTCAAACCTTGACATATATCATCCAAAGCCTTTTTCACCCTTGCTTGATCAACTGGTATCATCTGCATTATCCAGTCATCAATATTTGTTCCTGCCTGAGGAACATAATTATCATTGTTCTCACGGAAATCATTATCGAACGTGACAGAACGCATCTTTGGATCAAGATGCCATGTTGCCAGTCGCATAGCTTTTAAAACGAATTCATACTCTACATTTGTCTGAAGCATCTTCTCTATTTCCAAAAGGTCTTTTTCAAGCAGCTTTCTCTGAGCCACCTGTCGATAGATCATACCTATAAGTGCAAGGAAAATCAGTCCACCTGCTATCCAAAGCAGAATGACCATTGAAGAAGGGCCTAATGTGATAAATAACATGTTTTCGGTCATAATTAAGAACGTTGATGTGGCAAAATTAAAAAAAAAAAAAGAAAACAAGTAATAAAAGGTGTTTTTTTTGTGTTTTATTTGTTTTTTTGCCCAACAAGCATTAACTTTGCAGTCGTTTTTCCACATTATAATAGAAAATGGAACAAAATTTCAACCTCATCGCCAAAACGTTTATGGGACTGGAACCTGTACTGGCGAAAGAACTTACCCAGCTAGGGGCAAATGATGTACAAATCGGCAGACGAATGGTATCGTTTACTGGTGACAAAGAGCTGATGTACCGTGCTAATTTCCAACTGCACACAGCCATCCGTATTTTAAAACCCATCAGGAACTTCAAGGCAAAAAGTGCCGATGATGTCTACGAAGAAATCAAGAAGATAGACTGGACAGAATATCTCGGACCTGAGAAGACCTTTGCCGTAGATGCAGTCGTCTTCTCTGAAGAATTCCGACATTCCAAGTTTGTTTCTTATAAAGTCAAGGATGCTATTGTAGATCAATTCCGCGAAAAGACCGGGAAACGTCCAAACATTTCTGTAGCTAATCCCGATATTCGTCTAAACATTCATATTGCAGAAGACAATTGCACGTTGAGTCTCGACTCAAGTGGTGAGTCACTGCATCGCAGAGGCTATCGTCAGGAAAGTGTCGAAGCTCCGCTCAACGAAGTGCTAGCCGCAGGCATGATTCTTATGTCAGGATGGCAGGGAGAGACAGATTTTATAGATCCCATGTGTGGATCTGGTACACTTCTTATCGAAGCCGCATTGATAGCAAAGAATATGGCCCCAGGTCTGTTCCGCAAGGAATACGCTTTCGAGAAATGGCCAGACTTTGATGCAGACCTCTTTGACTATATCTACAACGACGACAGTCAGGAGCGGGAATTCAGTCACCATATCTATGGCTATGATATTGATATCAAAGCCGTAAACACTGCTCGCCTGAATGCCAAGGCTGCAGGACTCTCTGCAGACATATCTATCGAGCAACAGGATTTCAAAGACTTTTCCCAGCCACAGAACAAGAGTATCATCATCACCAATCCCCCTTACGGAGAGCGCATTTCTACGCCTGACCTCCTTGGCACATACCGTATGATTGGAGAACGCCTTAAGCACCAGTTCAGGGGCAACGACGCATGGATCCTATCTTATCGTGAAGAATGTTTCGAACAGATAGGTCTGAAACCAAGCATAAAGATACCGCTCTTCAACGGTTCACTGGAATGCGAGTTCCGCAGATATCAGATGTTTGACGGAAAGCTGAAAGACTTCCGTCATGAAGGAGGTATTGTCAAGACTGATGAGGAGAAGCGCCAAATGGCACAGAAACACCGTTTTAAGAAAGAACGCGAGTTCAAACAGCGCTTAGAAGAAACGGAGCAGAACGAAGAGGCCGATATTCGCAATTTCACTTTCCACCGCCATGATTTGGAGAAGCACGAACGTGAAGATCGAAAAGGCCGCCGTAATGACAAAAGAGATTTCCGCGAAGACCGCCGTACCGGAAAGAAGGATAAAGGAAGAAATTTCGACCGCAGTGACAGGAAGTTCAATAAGGAAGGCCGTAATTTTATGAAGAAAAGGAGGTTTGACGATGATGAGCAATAAGAAAACTCTCTTTGTACTGGCTCTGATAATCCTTTCACTCCCAATGACTGCGCAAGATAAGCTCTTCACACTCGAAGACCTGAACTATGGAGGTACGAATTATCACAACATGCAGCCACAGAACCTGTGGTTAACATGGTGGGGTGACCAACTCGTACAGACAGATGTTGAGGAATGTTACACCATAAATACAAAGACTGGTAATAAGTCCAAGCTCTTTACACTTGACGAGATAAACAAATGGGCAGGCAGCGACGATGTCAGATTTGTGCGCCATCTCATGAATGCATCCTTCCCCTACCCTGACAAGCCCATCGTACTGTTAGGCAACAGGAAAGCGGTCATCCTTGTGGATTTCAAGCAAAAGAAGATTGTCTGGCAGGATAGTATCGCAGGTCATAATGCGTATGATTGGAATCCTATTTCAAAAGCCTCTGCTTATGTGGAAAACGATCAACTCTACATAGTGGATGCCAATGAGCAGAAGCACAAACTCTCCACAGATGGCTCTCGAGAGATTGTATATGGACAATCTGTACACCGCAACGAATTTGGAATTGACAAAGGTACATTCTGGAGTCCTGATGGACAGCGACTTGCCTTCTATCGCATGGATCAGAGCATGGTGACAGATTATCCTCAGGTGGATATTTTTCCTCGCAATGCCTCATACGAGCCTGACAAATACCCAATGGCCGGGATGACAAGTCATAAGGTTACTGTCGGAGTATACAGTCTGCCAACAGACAAGACTATCTATTTGCAGACCGGCGATCCTACAGACCGGTATTTTACGAACATCGCATGGAGCCCCGACAGCAAGACAATCTATATGTTCGAACTGAACAGAGCACAGAATGATTGCCGCCTTGTTTCTTATAACGCAGAAAACGGCGAACGTATCGCAGAACTATATCGCGAAACGAGCAAAAAATATGTAGAGCCGTTGCATCCTATTGAATTTCTCCCATGGGATGCCACGAAATTCATCATGCAAAGCCAGAAAGACGGTTACAATCATCTTTACATCTTTGACCAAAGCGGCAAAGAGCTGAAACAGCTTACCCAAGGCTCTTGGGTCGTTATGGAGTTGTTGGGCTTTAACAAGAAGCATAAGTCCATCATCTTCAAGGCCAATAAGGAGCATCCCCTTCATCACCGTCTCTATAGCGTCAATATGAGAGGCGCCATCAAGCAACTGGAAACGGTGGATGGTGTCCACAATGCTGTATTGTCCCCATCAGGCAACTTCCTTATAGACCGTTTCTCAACCCCCACAAGGGCGCGCGTCATTGATGTCGTGGATATCAACCAGAAGACACCTCGTCATACAAACCTCCTTGAGGCCCAAGACCCCTGGGCAGAATATCAGCAGCCCATTTTCGAGGCAGGCAGCATCAAGGCAGCTGATGGCATTACCGATTTATATTATAGGATGGTGAAACCCGCAGACTTCAATCCTGAGAAGAAATATCCTACTGTAATATATGTCTACGGAGGTCCTCATGCCAACAATGTCCAAGCATCCTGGCATTGGGCTTCCCGCAGTTGGGAGACATACATGGCGCAGAAGGGCTACATCATTTTCATTCTCGACAATCGCGGCAGCCAGTATCGTGGCCGTGACTTCGAGCAAGCCACCTTCCACCAGCTTGGCCAGATAGAAATGCAGGATCAGATGAAAGGTGTGGAATATCTGCGCAGTCTGCCATATATCGACATGAACCGACTGGGAGTACACGGATGGAGCTTCGGAGGATTTATGACGATTTCGCTTATGACCAATTATCCAGACGTCTTCAAGGTTGGAGTAGCCGGAGGACCAGTGATTGACTGGAAATGGTACGAGGTCATGTATGGAGAGCGCTATATGGGAACTCCAGAGAACAATCCTGAAGGATACGAAAAGAGCAGCCTTATCTCAAAAGCCAAGAACTTGAAAGGCAAACTCCAGATTATCACAGGATATAATGACAATACCGTCGTTCCACAGCATTGTCTCTCCTTCCTTGATGCCTGCATCAAGGCTGGTACACAACCCGACTTCTTTGCTTACCCTGGTGAGGAGCACAACATGCGCGGTCATGCAAGTGTTCATCTCCACGAACGAATCACTCAGTACTTTGAAGACTATTTAAAATAAAGATATGAATATACTATTATTAGGCAGTGGCGGCCGTGAGCATGCCCTTGCATGGAAGATCGCTCAGAGCAGCAAGTGTAAGAAACTGTATATTGCCCCTGGAAACGCAGGAACCGCCAATTGCGGTGAGAACGTGAATATGAAAGCCGACGATTTCGAGGCTATCAAGACATTCTGCGTAGGAAAAGACATCAATATGGTTGTGGTAGGTCCTGAGGACCCATTGGTAAAAGGAATCTATGACAACCTGAAGAACGATGACCGCACGAAATCCATCCCCGTTATCGGTCCGTCAAAGGCAGGTGCTGTGCTCGAAGGCTCAAAAGATTTCGCCAAGGGATTCATGCAGCGCCACAATATTCCTACAGCCCGCTATGCCACATTCGATGGAGAGCATCTGTCTGACGGCCTGGCATATCTTGAGACCCTTCAGGCGCCCTACGTACTGAAGGCCGACGGACTCTGCGCCGGCAAGGGCGTTCTTATCCTTCAAACACTCGACGAGGCAAAGAAAGAACTGAAGGATATGCTTGGAGGCATGTTCGGGAATGCATCTTCACAGGTCGTAATAGAGGAGTTCCTCAGCGGCATCGAGTGTAGCGTCTTTGTACTGACAGATGGTCAGCATTACAAGATACTTCCAGAAGCAAAGGATTACAAGCGTATCGGAGAGCATGACACCGGTCTGAACACTGGCGGCATGGGGTCTGTCACACCAGTGCCTTTTGCCACAAAAGAGTGGATGCAGAAGGTGGAGAACCGTATCATCCGCCCAACCGTTGAGGGTCTTGCAGCAGAGAATATCGATTATAAAGGCTTTATATTCTTTGGACTCATCAATGTCAACGGTGAGCCGATGGTGATAGAATACAACTGCCGTATGGGCGATCCTGAAACCGAAAGTGTAATGCTTCGCCTGAAGAGTGACATCGTAGATCTTTTCGAAGGTGTTGCAGAAGGTGATCTCGACCAGCGCACCATAGAATTTGATCCACGTGCCGCAGTCTGCGTAATGCTCGTAAGCGGAGGATATCCCCAGGAGTACAAGAAGGGCTATCCCATCACAGGTATTCAGGATGTAGAGGGCTCTATAGTCTTCCACAGCGGAACAGCGATAAAAGACGGTGCTGTAGTTACAGCAGGAGGGCGCGTTATTGCCGTCAGCAGTTATGGCAAGAACAAGGCAGAGGCTCTTCAGAAGTCATTCGAGGAGGCAAACAAAATACAATTTACAGACAAGTATTTCCGCAGGGATATCGGAGCAGATCTTTAAAAGGTGAAGAAGAGGTTTCAGAACAGAGTTGCCGAGAGCCGCATCATGCTCCCCGTCGTATGTTTATACGGTATCATAGTATGGATACTGTGCGGCTTGATCGAGCAGCAATGGTGGATTCAGTTTGCGTGCTTTGCAGTGTCATCATTCCTAATGATAATACTTAACAATCAGAATGTTCTTATACGCATATACAGCCGCTCTATAACTGCAGCTTTCATCATTTTATCGTGTACCGCCTGCTTTCTGTTTCCTAACATCCAAGGTGCGATAGTGCAACTATGCATTATAGCAAGCCTGATATTATTGTACCAGACCTATCAGGACCGCCAGTCTGTCGGATTATGTTTTTACACTTTCCTGGTTCTTGGCGTAGGGTCGCTGCTTGATGTCAGGACACTATGGTTTGTGCCCATATACTGGATATTCATAGCACTTTTCGTCTACTCGCTGAGTTTTAAGACTTTTCTTTCTTCGCTACTGGGGATTTTACTCCCCTACTGGTGTGTCTCAGCGTGGCTGCTATGGAAGGGGAATGGTGACTTCAGCTATTTTCATGACCATTTTGTACCTTTGGCGAAATTTGCACTCCATGTAGATTATACTACGATATCCCCCTTGCATATTGCAGTCCTGGCATTCATCATGATCCTTGCCATTACCGGGTCGGTTCATTTCCTGCGAACCAGTTATAATGACAAGATACGAACCCGGCAAATATACTACAGTCTGATGTTCCTCAATGCCTTTGCCCTGTTTTTCCTCATTTTACAGCCACAGACAGAGGACATCATGCTCCGCGTGATAATACTTACCACGTGTCCGCTGATAGGGCATTTCATATCGCTCACTTATACCCGCATCACGAATATTGCCTTCTGCATCATCTTAGCAGTGTCACTGATACTTACTATCCTAAGTGTATGGACATCATCATTGATTTTCTGACTCAGTACGGCTACTGGGGCATGTTCTTTGCTGCGTTTATGGCAGGCAGCTTTTTCCCTTTCTCCAGCGAGGCTGTCATGATCGGGCTTATGGCCACCGGCCTCGACCCCTGGGCGCTGATGGTTTACGGCACCATAGGAAATGTCCTTGGCAGTCTGGTAAACTACTACGTCGGGCGTTTGGGCAAGATGGAGTGGATAGAGAAATATCTCCATGTCAAGAGAGAGAGCCTTGTCAAGGCTCACCGCTTTCTTGCCGGCCGGGGTGCCTGGATGGGATTCTTTGCCTTCCTGCCAGTGATGGGGAGTGCCATCACCATAGCACTGGGTATTATGCGCTCAAACATCGTTATTACATTCATTGCCATCACCTTAGGAAAGATTTTCCGTTATATAATCTTAATTTACGGTACTGAATTATTCATATAGATTATTTTTTTGTACCTTTGCAAGGTGATTTTGGATTTAACATAAATATATATATATTTTCAGATGAAACAATTCAAACTAGTGGATAATATCCTCGGTATGCTTTCTTTTCTCATAGCAGCCTTCGTATATTGTTCCACCATCGAACCAACAGCCTCTTTCTGGGACTGTCCGGAGTTTATCACTACAGGTTACAAACTTGAGATCGGCCACCCGCCCGGGGCACCGTTCTTCATGCTTACGGCAAATCTCTTCTCGCAGTTTACCAGCGACCCCACCCAAGTGGCAAAGATGGTGAATATGATGAGTGCACTGCTGTCGGCAACGTGTATTCTCTTCCTTTTCTGGAGTATTACGCATCTGGTGCGCCGACTGCTTATCAGCAAGTGGGAAGAGCTGTCTCTTTCCAAGATGATTGCCATCGAGGCCTCCGGACTTGTGGGTGCCCTGATATACACCTTCAGCGACACCTTCTGGTTCTCTGCCGTCGAGGGAGAGGTATATGCCTACTCTTCAGCCTTCACCGCAGTGGTATTCTGGCTTATTCTGAAATGGGAGGATCATGCCGACGAGCCACACAGCGACAGATGGCTTATCCTCATTATGTACATGACAGGCCTCTCCATCGGTGTCCACCTGCTGAACCTGCTCTGCCTTCCTGCCATCGGACTGGTATATTACTACCGCAAGTTCCCTGATGCCAACCTCAAGGGTTCGCTCATTGCCCTCGGAGTGTCTCTGGTGATCCTTGCTGCCGTTCTCTATGGCGTAGTGCCCGGCATCGTCACCGTAGGCGGCTGGTTCGAACTGTTCTTTGTCAACACGCTGGGCATGCCGTTCAACACCGGTGAGATCGTATATATCATACTGCTTGTGGCATGTGTGATATGGGCAGTCTACGAGACCCAGACCCAGAAGCACAGCATCACCGTTCAGAACATCGCCTTCCTGCTGTCTGTCGGCATGCTGGGCATCCCGTTCTACGGATGGGGATGGTCGGCTTTCATTATCGGAGTCGTAGTGCTGACCGCACTCTGGTTCGTGCTCAAGTTCACCAGAGACAAGATGCCGCTCATCACAGCCCGTGCCAAGAATACGGTGCTGCTCTGCATGCTGATGCTGATGATTGGATATTCCACCTATGCCCTGATAGTGATCCGCTCATCTGCCAATCCCCCGATGGACCAGAACTCCCCTGAGGACATCTTTACCCTGGGCGACTATCTCGGTCGCGACCAGTACGGCAATCGCCCGCTTCTCTACGGTCCTGCCTATACATCCCAGGTAGCCCTGGAAGTGGAGGGCAACATGTGCAAGCCAGTGATGTCAAAGGGCAAACCGGTATATCAGCGCAAGGAGAAAGCCACTGCCGACGAGAAGGACTCCTACTTCGTAGTGCGCACAAAAGATGAATACAAATATGCCCAGAACATGCTCTTCCCGAGGATGTACGACAGCAGCCACGCTGCCGCCTACGAGTCGTGGATGGGAGGCGTTGACGGTACCGAGGTACCCTACGACCGCTGCGGAGAGGCGATGATGATCAAGGTGCCCAGCCAGTTTGAGAACCTCCGATTCTTCCTCAGCTACCAGTGCAACTTCATGTACTGGCGCTACTTCATGTGGAACTTCGCCGGTCGTCAGAACGACATACAGGGCAATGGAGAGCTGGAGCACGGCAACTGGCTCACAGGCTTCTCATTCATCGACAACGCCCGCCTCGGTGACCAGAGCAAGCTCCCCGACGAGCTGAAGAACAACAAGGGCCACAACGTATTCTACTGCATGCCGCTCATTCTCGGCCTCCTCGGCATGTTCTGGCAGGCCTGGTACACACGTAAGCGGAAAGTGACGGTCAACGGCTTAGAGAAGACCATCGACGACCCTGTCGGTATCCGGCAGTTCTGGGTAGTCTTCTTCCTGTTCTTCATGACCGGCCTTGCCATCGTGATGTATCTCAACCAGACCCCGATGCAGCCCCGTGAGCGCGACTACGCCTACGCAGGCTCCTTCTATGCCTTTGCCATATGGTGCGGCATGGGTGTGGCTGCCATCATCGACTGGCTCAACAGGAAGATGAAGAAGGAGAATCTCATACTTGCCGGCGCGATATCACTGGCATGCCTGCTGGTACCCGTACAGATGGCATCGCAGACATGGGACGACCACGACCGTTCCGACCGCTATTGCTGCCGCGACTTCGGACAGAACTACCTGATGACCCTTCAGGAGAAGACCACTGTCGACGGTCATACCGCCTATTCCTATCCCATCATCTTCACCAATGGCGACAACGACACCTTCCCACTCTGGTACAATCAGGACACAGAGGGAGTACGCACCGATGCCCGCGTATGCAATCTGTCATACCTGCAGACCGACTGGTATATCGACCAGATGCGCCGTCCTGCCTACGGATCGCCCTCGGTGCCCATCTCCTGGAGCCGTCTGGAATACTGCGCCGGCACCAACGAGTATGTCCAGGTAGACCCCTCGCTTAAGGAGCAGGTAAGGCAACTCTACCAGGAGTCGCCAGTCGAGGCGGCAGCCCAGTTCGGCGCCGACCCATTCGAGCTGAAGAACATCCTCAAGTACTGGGTCCGCACCAAGAACAAGGACCTGCACGTCATACCTACCGACACTGTCTATGTCACCATCGACAAGGAGGCAGTACGCAAGAGCGGCATGCTCATGGCCAGCGACTCCATCCCCGACCGCATGGTCATCTCCCTCAAGGGCAAGGGTGCTCTCTACAAGGGCGACCTGATGATGCTCGAGATGATCGACAAGTGCAACTGGACCCGTCCTGTCTATGTAGCCACGACCGTTGGTGCCGAGAACTACATGAACCTCGGCGACAACTTCATCCAGGAGGGCCTTGCCAACCGTATCACCCCGTTCACTACTAATATCGACGGTAAGCCCGTGGAAGGCATGAAGAGCTTCGACACCGAGAAGACGTTCGACAACATCATGCACAAGTACAAGTTCGGCGGCATCGACAAGCCGGGCATCTATCTCGACGAGACCGTGATGCGCATGTGCTTCACCCACCGCCGCCTGATGTCACAGCTGGCAAGCCACCTCATCGAAGAAGGCAAGACCGACAAGGCCAAGGCTGTACTGGCAAAGGCCGAGAAGGAGATACCGGGCTACAACGTGCCCCACGACTTCCAGAGCGGCTCGCTCGATATAGCACGTGCCTACGTCGCCGTGGGAGAGAAGCAGAAGGCGCAGGAGCTCCTGACCGCACTGTGGAAGAAGTCGTCACAGTACATGCAGTGGTATTGCTCCCTCGACGATTCCCGCTTTGCAGGCTCACAGCGCGACTGCATGCTCCACCTCTACCTGATGAACCAGATGCTGGAAGTGGAGGACAGCATCGACGCCAAGAAGAGCGAGCAGATGGAGAAGCAGCTCCAGGCAGTATCCGAGCTATACTACTCCAGAGGCGGGTCGTTTGACGAATGATTTCTGTCTATGATTATTGAGCAGCCCGCCATCTACCTCCGCTGGCTCTATCCGAAAGCCTACTGGAGAATGGACCGTCACGAGAAGGCAGTCTACCTGACCTTCGACGACGGTCCCATCCCCGAGGCAACGCCATTCATCCTCGACGTGCTCAGGGAGCACGGGGTGAAGGCAACATTCTTCATGGTGGGCGACAACGTGCGCAAGTACCCGGAGCTCTATCAGCAGATTGTCGATGAAGGCCATCAGGTGGGCAACCACACCCACAACCACATCGTCGGTCTGAGCCATACCATCAGGGAGTACAGCTACAACGTGGAGAAGGCCAATGCCTATATCCACAGCCACTACGTGCGTCCGCCCCACGGCTGGATGCGACCCGACCAGTATGCCTGGCTCAGCCGTAAGTACAAGATAGTGATGTGGGATCTCGTCACCCGCGACTACTCCCGGCTGCTTACAGCCGAGGACGTGGTGAACAATGTAAAGAAATACACCCGCAACGGCTCGATCATCACCTTCCACGACTCCCTCAAGTCGATCGACAAGCTCCGTACCGCCCTCCCGGAGAGCCTCCGCTGGCTGAAGTCGCAAGGCTACGACTTCAAGATATTCCCCTAAGAGGCATGAGAAGCTCAACCTGCTGCATCAATAGAGTCACCACACTCATACCCTGCAGTCGATTAAACAACAATCCCACCTCAGTTGGTGGGATCTGTTGTTTTATAATTCAGTAATTTCTTCTTCCGATAGTCCTGTTGCTTTTGCGATATCGGCAATGGTAAGCCCCATCTGCTTCATGTTACGGGCTACGGTGTAGAAGCCTTCCTTGATGCCTTTCTGCATACCTTCCTTGATACCTTTCTGCATGCCTTCCTCGATACCTTTCTGCATACCTTCCTTGATGCCTTTCTGCATGCCTTCCTCGATACCTTTCTGCATGCCCTCTTGATAGCCTTTCTTTGTGGCGGCCTCGCGGAGAATGCGCTCATCGACAACAGCAAGCCAGAACTTCTCATAGGCATAGAGCTGACCTTCGGTCATGGCCGACTTCTCCACGAGACCCAGCGCCTTGCGCGTGGCCTCGTTCTCCAGAAGCTCGGCAGGAGCCTCGACGGTGTCTTCAGCTATCTCAGTCAGGAAGCGAAGCCACAGAACGGCCATCTTCTTCTCGGCAATGCTCTGGGGCTT
>DGTJ01000038.1:0-2635 GCA_002393725.1 Prevotella sp. UBA4339
ATGGTGACCGTGGGAGCAGCGAGAGCCGTAGCATCCTTGTAGCCCACATACGAGACGGTCAGTCGGTCGCCCTGATTCGCCTGTAACGTAAAGTTTCCGTCGAAGTCGGTCACCGTCCCACCCGTTCCGTTCACTCGGACGGTAGCACCGATGACGCCTTCTCCGGTAGCATCCACCACATGCCCCTTGACCGTAATCTGCTGGCCCAGGGCACTCGCTGAAAGAATCAAGCCGAACAGTGCGGCCAACATTCTCAGAGGCATTTTCAAATGTACCTGTTTCATCATTAATTTGTTTTTTGTTAAACGATTATTGTAATAATAAAGGGTTTTCTCAAAAAATGGCGTTTCCTCAGGGTGAAGTCTATCTTTGTTTTGATGAAGCAGGTAAACATTCATTATCCTTTGGACAACGCCAAGTTTAGGCATGCTGACTCGCGTCTGTAGTGTGTGCCTGGTTGCGATTCTGATTCACATCGGTAAGCAACAAACTAACTTTTTTACTCTAATAAAATGTAATTTGTCGGCAAAGTTACTCCTATTTAATATAATAGGCAATGGCATGGAGAAAGATTGGAGAATACAGAAAACCGCAACATGCTGAAAAGTAGCATATTGCGGTTTATATCGAAAAGAAAAAAAGTAGAGTGTCTGGAGGAAGATGCCGCCTTTTCGTTACCTGATGGCAAGCACGTCCTGCTCGAAAGTATCGCGGTTGATGGCCTTGTTGCGCATATTGGTGCGGTAGTTATACACTGTGGAGGATGAACAGCGCAGAAACTCCTGCACTTTGGTACTGTCAGAGATGCCGAGCTTCAGCAGGGCATAGATGCGCAGTTCCGTGTTCAGCCGCTCATTCTTCTTTAGCGTTACCTGTGCCTCGGGACGCAGCAGGACATTGAAGTCTCTCAGGAAATTCGGGTAGATATGGAGGAATGCCTCGTCGAAGCTGTTGTAGAAGTCGTTCACTTCCTTATTGATGTAGCGGGTGGACTGGATGGTGTCGTACAGTTCATCGAAGTTGCGCTTTCGGGCTACCTTATTCAGGTGCGCACGATAGTTCTCCATCTTGTTGATGTAGTCAAGGCAGAGGTGCATGAATCTGGTGATATACTCCTCCTTGATCTTGTTGGCATCGCTCAGTTGACTGTTCAACACCTTCTGGGCTTCTTCCGATTCCAATATCTGCCCGTTCAACTGTTTCAGCTGCATGTTGGTATCATTCAGTTGCTTGTTGGCAGCCCTCAACTGCACATTGGCATCGGTCACCTGGTTATTCACCCGCATCAGTTCCTTCTCTGAGTGCTGTAGCATGTTCATCTTCCTGCGCAGTACTATCAGCACGAATGCCAGCAGCACCAACAGCAGGCTGATGATGACAGCGGTCCAGATGGCGGCGTTTTTGGTATCTTGCTTCTGCTTCACTACGGCAGAGTCAATGACAGACAGGAAAGCAGATGTCTCGACCATCCTCATCCGTGCATTACAGGCCTTGGCATCGTCGATACAGCGGTGAATGTAGGTATAAGCCCTGTCTATATCGCCTTGCTCATAAAGCAGGACGGCCAGTTTACGGAGCGCGATATACTCCCGTACGGCATTCTTGATTCCGGCAACCGATGACATGGCAAGGTATTTTATCTGGTTGTCACGCTGATGTTGTTTCATTCCCGAGCTTTGCTCGCCTACCCGTAGCCTTTCGAAAATTTCAGAGAGGATATAGTATTTCAGCCCGGCCTCGCGGGTAATAAGGCCATCTGGCAGGTTTTTGGAAAGCAGTTCTATCGCCTGTTGCATTTTCCCCTGGTCTTCCAAACGTTCTGCCCGTAGGATAACATCATCGGGAGCGTATGCGATGGCCGAATCGCGGCAGATTTCCATCTGTTGACGGTAATAATCCTTCTGTTTCTCGTCGACAGTGTATAAAGACAGGTTCCTATATACATTCGTACCCAGGTAGAAGTGACTTCTCCGCAACCAGTCGGAGCGCCCGGTCACGTCCTGCTCCTTGAATATCTCCAAAGCCTCATAGTGCATGCCTACGTAGTTATAGAGGAAGGCAAGGCTGAGATGGGTGTCGATGATGCGCTCCTGCTCGCCAAGTTTATCGGCCTGCTCCAATGACTGCTTGATATAGACAAGTGCCGAGTCAAGAGAGAAGTCCTGATAGGCTCGATACAAGTCCATGCTCGCATTGTATCTGTCTTCCTCCGATTTGGCCTCCCTTAACTTCCCCTTCAGGTCATTCAGTGTCTCTTCCTTTTGGGTAATATATTGCTGATAATCGTTTATGACACCATCCAGCTGCTCCAAGACGGAATCGTCTTTGGAGCACGACAGACATACTAACAGGAGTATCAACGATAATATTACTTGCTTCATCATCAGCTGTTTTACGCGTGCAAAGTTACAAAGAATATTCCTGCCGTGGAATACCAGTCCCGTAAAATGGAGATATTTCAAGCAGATAAGTTCTTGTCATTGAGCAATATAACAAAAATGTAACCATATAAAAATGTAGTCCATGTTAATGTATGAGAGCCATGCTACAGTCGGTTCTTCTCTGCATTACCTGCACCCGTGCCCTTGTACTTAGACGGGGTGACATTGAAGCGGTAGCGCAGCGAGAGGGTGAC
>DGTJ01000038.1:2737-6362 GCA_002393725.1 Prevotella sp. UBA4339
AACATCATGCGGTTGCTGTAAAGCATGACATGGTTGATGCCGCCGTTCAGGAGGTCGTTGCCGGTCAGTTTGACGTTAAGCCGACGCTTGAAGAAGTCTTTGCCGATACTGAGCGAGAGCATGGGATTGGTGCAGTCAACCCAAATGTTTGAGCCTGTATTGCCGTGAGTGTGCATATTGAAATCGGCCTGTAATAGCCAGTCGTGGGGCAGCGTCACGATGTTGCCCAGTTGCAGGGTCAACATCGGATGGCTGAAACTTTTCTCTTGACCATGGAACAATGACTTGAACCAAGGTTTCATTAGCGATACGTTGTATTGTGGAGTCCACGTTATCCTGTTGCTTAATTTGACGTTCTTCTGTGCGCCCAAAGTAACGGTGAGCCAGTCGGCATGCTTGTAGTTCTGGTAGGTCACAAAATTCACCTTTGAATCCTCTTCCAAACTGCCCGTCGTATAAAGGATTGGATCTACACAATGGGAGAAGTTGGTCATCAGATAGAGCCACTTCCACATCACCATCGCGTTCAGGTTGTGGTACTTGACAGGCTTCAGATAGGGATTGCCCGTCTGCTGATTCAGACGGTTCTCGTAGGTGACATCGCTGCTCAACTGCCAATATGAAGGACGTGCCGTCCGCTTTGCGTAACTGAAAGATAGTTGCAGGTTCTTGGCTGACGTGGAAACAGAAAAGGATGGGAAAAAGTCATCGTAGGTGCGGCACTGCTCGTCGCGTCGCTGTCCGCCGACGAAATACTCCGACTCCACGTGTTCATAGCGCAGGCCTGCCGAGAGTTGGAAACGTCCCAGACGCTGGCGCAGTTCCATGAATGGCGCGATGTTGCTTTCGTGCTGCTCGTTGTTGCTGTTGGCGATGTAGCCTTCGGGGTTGTCGAATCTGCTGCGCCAGCGGGTGTTGGTATATTCCTCACCGATTTCTATCTGCCCCTTCCATAGCG
This sequence comes from Prevotella sp. UBA4339, assembly GCA_002393725.1. Taxonomy (GTDB): domain Bacteria; phylum Bacteroidota; class Bacteroidia; order Bacteroidales; family Bacteroidaceae; genus Prevotella. The sequence continues at coordinate 3,696 of DGTJ01000038.1, forward strand.
GATGGGTGACAAAAAGTTTCTCGGCAAACATCTTACTGCTTGTCTGACTTTCTGTATTCACATCGCGGTCTTCGTACTCGGCACTGAGTTCCTGCTGCTGATTAAGGTTCCGCTGCCTGCGGGATGTATAGTCGGCATTGAAGTCGATGCTGAGTTGGCCGACTTTGCCTGTATAGTAGAGATTGGCCTGTCGTGTAGGCGCGTTCTTGTCCCGTCTGACGCTACTGTTTTGCAGGTGGTCGTATGGTTTTCCGTCGGCCGTCAGGTCATCATCATATTCGCTGCGAGTCTTCACGTAGTCGTAGGTGTTCTGGTAGAATCCGCCGAAAGAGTGGTTGTCGTTGATTTGGTAATTAAAGCCGAATCGACCTTCCAAGAAAGGATTGCGAACATTATTCTTCTGCTTATTGTTAATCACCCAGAGCGTATCGGCAAAGATCGTCTGTTCAAACTCGCCACAGCTTTTCCGCCTGTTATATGCCCCAAAGAGGTTAGCGAAAAGTTCCAGTCCACCCGTCCGATAAGTCAGATTGATCCTCTCATTATTGGCATAGCCACGCCCACTGCGAGACCAAGATGACAGTTCCACACCCAGACCTTTACCTGCTGTCCGCTTGGTGCGGATGATGATGACAGCATTGACTGATGCGTCGTAGCGGGCACCGGGATTCTGAATCACCTCTACGCTCTTGATGTTGTCCGACTGGATGTTTCTCAATTCTTGAAGGTCGGTCAGTTTGCGGTTGTTCACGTAAATCAGGGGAATACCCTTACCCAGAATCTCGTAGCCGTCGCCCTTTTTCGAGATGGTTGGCACACGCGAGAGTACATCCTCAGCCGTACCCATTCGTTCCATCACCGTGCCTTCAATGTTCATCATCAGTGAATTGCCCTGCAACTGTACCTTTGGGCGCTCGCCTGTCACGACCACGCCTTTGATGGTCAGCGTTTCGGGGTGTAACTGTATGGTGCCAGCCTGCTCACTGTTACAAAGGCGATAGACAGTTTTGTAACCGACGTATGAGATACGGGCAAGAACGGTAGGCTGCTCGTAGGGGATGACAAAAACGCCAGCCTCGTTGCTCACGCCCCCACTAACGAGAGAGGTGTCAGATGGGTTGAGCAGGTAAACATTGGCGTAGGGCACGGGCTGGCGGTTCTCGTCGATGATGGTGCCCGTCAGGTGGCGTTCCGTCTTGTGCGTACATTCCACATAGATTTCGTTTTCCCCACGCTTGACAACACGCACGGGATAGAAGCCCACAATCTGTATGATGGCATCAGGCACGGTCTTGTTCTTGATGCTTGTGGTCACGCGGAAATCTTCCAGTTCGTCGTAAATGAAGTTGATGGTGTAATGCTGTTGCAAATCATTCAGCTCCATCAGAGCCTTCGACAGTGATACATTATCGTAATGTCGGGTGATATGCTGGCCATAGCCGGACAGAACTATGAGGCAAAGGGCAGCAAGATTGATGATTCTTTTCATGGTCATTCGGCTATTATCGTGCTGTCGTTCATCTCTAAGTGGAAACGCTCAAACATATTCAGCTGTTCCATTGCCTCCGTTGGTTTTAGGCACTGATCCCACTGGAAGAACAGGCGCAGGGACTTGACCTCATCGTTCTTCCACTCCACGCGCAGACGGTAGTAGTCGCTCATGTCGGTGAGAATCTTCTCCAACGTAGCCTCGTCGAAACGGATGACCTTGGGAACAATGGTGTCCGTAGGAATCGTGTCGGCAGGGATTGACACATGAGGAGTTGGATTCGTGGTTTGTTCTGCCTGTGGCTTTTCTTGTTGGGAAGCCTGCTGTCTTACAAGATGTATAGCCGCAAAGGCTATGCCCGACACGAACAGGACACCGATGAATATTGCGGCCACTTTCAGCCATCCACGCTGGGACCTGCTTTCTGCGAAATGGGTCTTGGCAAACCGCTGCCACTCGTCATCTACGTTTGTTGCCTGTTTGTGCGTATTCTCCCACATCATTGCCTGTTTCAGCTGTGCCGTGGCCTCCATGAGTTCGCGCACTTCGGGATCTTCAGCCATCTCCTGCAATGTCTGTTCCGGGTAGTTCTCCGGATGCTCCTGCATGTCGAGCAGCGTCATCATTTTTTCATCCATTGTCATAGTCTTTATCTGATTTTCTTTTGATACTCCTTGATTGTTGTCATTGCCTTGGCCAGATGCTTATATACCATTACCCGACTGATACCCAATTGGTTGGCTATCTCCTGATATTTCATGCCTTGCAGGTGCCGCATCTGGAACACCATCAATGCCTGTCCTGTCAGTTGCCGTCGGGCATAGTCCATCAGTTGCTCATACTCCTTCTCTACCGACACCGTCGACAAGCCCTCATCGTTATCACTGCTCAGCAGCCTCGCCTCCATCGTGTAAGCCTGCTCAAACTTCGCCCTCACCTCTTTGTGCTCCAACAGGTTCAGGCATCGGTTCCTGACGCTCATCACCAGATAGCTCTCCACGTTCTTCGGCGTGATGTCCGTCTTTACCAACGTGGCAAACACCTCGCTCACCACGTCGCGCGATTCCTCGTCGTCGTAGAGCATCGTCCTTGCCAGTCGTACCATCCGGTTGTAATATTGGCGGAACAGTCTTTCTATCTCAGTTTCTTTCATCTACTATAATAGACAGGAAAAGGGG
>DGTJ01000053.1 GCA_002393725.1 Prevotella sp. UBA4339
AATTATAATTATATTATATTATTAACCTTATATTGAATTATTTCCATGCTATTTTGCACCTAAAAAAAAGCAAATATGTCAAATTGTCAAAAAGTCAAAAAGTCAAAATCTTGCTATCTTGGGTGCAATACCTGGCTCTTATTTGCAAATACTTGGCTCTTATCGCGAAATAAGTGCCCTGCATGGGTCTTTAGACCAAAGAAAAACCTCACAGAACTCTACGGAGACTCTGTGGGGTTTGCTCTACGGAGGATTTTTTCCTCCTCATACATGCGTTAGCGGCATGAGAATCAGAATGGCAGATCGTCAGCACTACCCTCTGAGGCCGGCTCCTGGGCAGGAGGGAAAGGAGCGGCAGCAGCATTAGGCTGCGGAGCGAACGGGGGCACGCCTGCAGGAGCGCCTGCCACACCGGCGGCAGCCATAGGAGCAGCCTGACCGCGAACGACATTATAGGCACGGATCTCGTTAAACCAGCGACCGTTATACTCATGAGCATCAATATCAAAGGACACAGTGACATCCTCATTCATCTGAATGTTAAACTGCTTGATACGATCCTCACCGAAAATACGGAACACGCATCTGCGAGGATACTGACCAGGAACCTCTATCACATATTCCTGTGACATCCAAGGGTTGCCTGTACGTGCTGATACACCACTGTTTGCCGGAAGCACGGCAATAATTCTACCTGTTAATTCCATTGCTAAAAACGTTTTATTTTGTTGCTTTTTATGTTTTCAGGTGGCGAAATTACTAAAAAAAGTTTGAAATACGCAATTTCTTGTCTTTTTTTTTGCTTATAACAATGTTTTTTTGTACTTTTGTACTCAATAATTAATAAGGTAATAAAAAATAAAAAGCAATATAACTATGAGATTTACGTTATCCAGTTCTGCCCTGAGCAGTAAGCTCTCGGCTCTCTCTAAAGTAATCAACAGCAAAAACGCGCTCCCAATACTGGGCGACTTCGTATTCGACATCAAGGGTCAGACCCTCAGCCTGACAGCCTCCGACGGCGAGAACACCATGTGCACTGCCGTGCAGCTGGCAGAATGCGACGGCGACGGACGCTTTGCCATCGGCAATCACGACCTGCTGGAAGCAGTGAAAGGGTTCTCCGAGCAGCCCATCACATTCGATGCCGGGCTCGAGAGCAGCATCGTGAAGATATCTTACCAGAACGGCCTCTTCTCACTACCGATAGAGAGTGCCGACGAATATCCTATTCCACAGGCAATAAGCAGCTCGGCCGCAACAATCAGCATGCCAAATGCAACCTTAGCCGAAAATATCAACCGTAGCATTTTCGCTACTGCACAGGACGAGCTGCGGCCTGTGATGAATGGAATATACTTTGACCTCACGCCCGACTGCCTCGCAGTGGTGGCAAGCGACGGCCACAAGCTCGTGCGCAACAAGATATACTCCGTAAAGAGCGACACGCCCGCAGCATTCATCCTGCCCAAGAAACCCGCCAACCTGCTGCGCAACTTGCTCGGCAAGGACGGGAGCGACGTGACAATACGATTCGACGAGCGCAATGCAGAGATAAACTATGGCGACGGCACCATGCTGTGCCGCCTGATAGAGGGACGATACCCCAACTACAACTCGGTGATACCGCAGAACAACAACAACGACCTGCTGGTGGGCCGCCTCGGACTGCTCGCTGCCCTGCGCCGCGTACAGCCATTCGCCAACGACTCAAGCAATCTGATAAGATTCCACGTAGAGGGGTCAGTGCTCCAGCTCGATGCCGAAGACTACGACTTCTCGAAGACGGCTACCGAGCGCATGACGTGCGACTACAACGGACAGCCCATGAGCATAGGATTCAAGGGCTCGTCGTTCATCGAGATACTCTCCAACTTCGACTGTCAGGAGGTCATCATAAAACTGGCCGACCCAAGCCGTGCAGGGCTGGTACTGCCGTCAGAGCAGCCTGAGAATCAGGACGTGATAATGCTAATGATGCCGATGTTAATCAACGACTGAGTATGAAGCTCAACTTAACCAAACCGCTGGTCGTCTTCGATCTGGAGACGACCGGTCTTGACCTTGTAAAGGCCCGTATCATACAGATATCATACATCAAGGTGTATCCCAACGGAAACGAGGAGCGCGTCAACGCGCTCGTCAATCCGGGTGAGCCAATACCACCATTCATTTCACAGCTCACGGGCATCACCGACGACGACGTGAAGGACAAGCCCACATTCAAGGAGATAGCAGCAAGCCTCGCAGAGAAGTTTACAGGATGCGACTTCGCCGGGTTCAACTCCAACGGCTATGACATACCCCTGCTGGCAGAGGAGTTCCTGCGTGCCGGGATAGACTTCGACTTCTCCAAGTGCAGGCAGATCGACGCAAGCAGCATCTTCAGGAAGATGGAGCGGCGCAACCTCGCCAGCGCATATAAGTTCTATTGCGGAAGGAAGATGGAGGAGGACTTCGAGGCACACCGCGCCGACCAGGACACGGAGGCGACATACAGGGTGCTGATGGGCGAGCTCGACAAATATGCCCCCGGGGCAAACCCCGAGGAGCCGGAGAAAGTGCTGGAAAACGACATGGACTTCCTGCATGAGTTCTCGAAGATGAACAATAACGTGGACTTTGCAGGCAGGATAGTATGGGCTGAGGTGAAGAACGCTGCGGGAGAAACAGTACTCGGCACCGACGGGAAGCCAAAGATGATCGAGACATTCAACTTCGGCAAATACAAGGGAATGCCCGTAGTGGAAGTGCTTCAGAGGGATCCGGGATATTACGGATGGATACTCGGAGGCGACTTCACATACAACACCAAGCAGGTGCTGACACGCATAAGACTTGCAAAATTTCAGAAATAGCCGATGAGAAGACTTGCCATCCTCTTCTTCTGCCAGTGGGCCGTGATGCTCGCCTCAGCTCAGGAGCTGCAGATGAGGGTAACGGTCAACCACAGTCAGATACAGGGCTCGGACGCTTCGGTATTCGACAACCTGCAGAGCACACTGGAGCAGTTCGTCAACGAGCGGCAGTGGACCGACCTGCAGTTTCAGAAGAATGAGCGCATACAGTGCAATCTGAACATCACCGTCACGAAGTATATCCGGGAAGAGAACAAGTTTGAGTGCAGCGCGATGATACAGGCCAACAGGCCTGTGTACAACTCCACATACAATACCACTATATATAATAACAAGGATAATGATTTCCATTTCGAGTATGCGGAGTTTGACCAGCTGAACTATAACGATGAGACCATCGACAATCAGCTCACGGCCCTTATCGCATACTACGCATATCTCATCATAGGCCTCGACCTGGACAGCTTTGCACCACTGGGAGGCAATGATGTACTGCAGCGGTGCATGTATCTTGTGAACAATGCCCAGAACCTGGGATTCCCGGGATGGAAGTCGTTTGAGGACTCGAGAAACAGGTTTGCAATCATCAACGACTATCTCGATGAAGCCATGAAGCCATTCAGGCAGCTGCAATACGACTACTATCGCAAAGGGCTCGACGAAATGGCCAATAATACAGAGCGCGGGAGGACGGAGATAACATCCGCCCTGGAGGACAACCTGAAAAAGGCGCATGCCGACAAGCCCCTGAGCCTGCTGCCTCAGATATGGCTCGACTACAAGAAAGACGAGATAGCAAACATATATAAAGGTAAAGGTACGCAGAAGGAGAAAGAATCGCTGTACGACCTGCTGATGAGCATCAATGCTTCTCAAGCAAATGTCTGGGATAAAGTAAAACAATAAAAAGACATCAGTAATGCTGAAACACCTGTATATCAAGAACTTCACACTCATCGACACCCTCGACATCGAACTGTATCCCGGCTTCTCCGTCATAACGGGAGAGACAGGAGCCGGAAAGAGCATCATACTGGGAGCCATCGGACTGCTGCTGGGGCAGCGCGCCGACTCAAAGACAATAAAGCAAGGTGCTGACAAATGTATCATAGAGGCGCATTTCGACCTCAGCAGGTACGACATGCAGCCGTTCTTTACAGAAAACGATATAGAATACGACACAGAAGACTGCATCATAAGGCGTGAACTGACCGCAACGGGGAAAAGCAGGGCATTCGTAAATGACACTCCTGTCCAGCTGGCTATGCTCAAGGAACTGGGCGAGCGACTGGTAGACATCCACTCACAACATCAGAACCTGCTGCTGAACAAACAGGACTTCCAACTCAATGTGGTTGATATCCTCGCCAACGACTCGAATGAGCTCGACGCCTATCGGCAGATATACTCAGACTACCGGAAGGCCGGACAACAACTGGCACAGCTGCGCGAGGATATAGAGCGCAACAGGCAGAATGCCGACTTCCTGCAGTTTCAGTATCAGGAGCTGACGGCTGCCAATCTGCATGAAGGAGAGCTCGAAGAACTGGAGCAGAAAAGTGACACTATGACCCACTCCGAGGACATAAAGAGCGCTCTGTACACTGCCGACAATGCCCTGCAGGGAGAAGACACAGGCGTCATAAGGTCACTGCGCTCATCGATATCAGCACTCAGCAGCATCAGCGGCGTGTTTCCCGATGCAAAAGAGCTGGCAGAGCGTATGGACTCGGCATATATCGAACTGAAAGACATATCGGCGGAGATAAGCTGCCATCTGGAGAGCATCGACTTCGACCCTGCAGAGCTTGACAAAATCAACAACCGGCTGGACAAGCTCTACGACCTGCAGAAAAAATACAGGGCAGAAAGAATCGAAGACCTCATTGCCATACGCGATGAACTCCATCTGAAGCTGAACAATATTGAGAATAGTGACCAAGCCCTTGAGGCACTGCAACAGAAAGTGGAGACACTGAGGGCTGACGTGGAGAAGCGGGCTGGCATACTCACGAAGCAGCGCTCGAAAGCTGCGAGCCTGATAGAAAAGGACATGCAGAAAAGGCTGGCGGCACTCGGCATGCCCAACGTGAGATTCAGCATAGCCATAGACAAAGAAGAGCCTGGCAGCTCGGGACAGGACAAGGTGTCTTTCCTCTTCAGCGCCAATACCTCCACTCCGCTACAGCCAGTATCGCAGGTAGCTTCTGGTGGAGAAATCGCCAGGGTGATGCTCTCCCTGAAAGCTATGATCAGTGGGGCTGTGAAACTGCCGACAATAATCTTTGACGAGATAGACACTGGTGTAAGTGGCAAGATGGCAGAGAAGATGGCAGAGATAATGCAAGAGATGGGAAGTCATGACCGCCAGGTGATCAGCATCACCCATCTGCCACAGATAGCTGCCCTGGGCTCTACCCACTACAAGGTGTCGAAGAAAGAGACAGCCCAAGGTACGACTACAGGCATGACAATGCTGACAGCCGACGAAAGGGTGCGCGAGATAGCCCAGATGCTCAGTGGCAGCGACGTGTCGGAGGCCGCAATACAGAATGCCAGGGAATTATTAAAGATAAGAAAGTGAAATGAAGAATAATAAGGAAATGAATAATAAGAAAGGAATGACTCGGACGAAGAATATGAAATATAAGGTATTAAGAGGGATTATACTTATATGCCTTTTAGTCCTGTTACCGCAATACTCAAAGGCTCAGCCATCATGGGTCAAGAAGGCTTCAAAATCAGTATTTACCGTCAAGACGTTCTCTGCCGACGGCTTGCTGATAGGGAGTACAAACGGATTCTTCATCGGTGAGAAAGGCGAGGCTGTAAGTAATTTCTCGCCATTCAAAGGCGCAGCAAGGGCACTGGTTATCGACGCTTCAGGCAAAGAGATGCCTGTGGAATGCATCTTAGGAGCCAACGACATGTATGATATCGTAAAGTTTCGGGTAAGTGCATCCAAGACACAGCCACTGACAATCTCCGGCAGCATCGCTCCTGTAGGCACTAATGCCTGGCTACTGCCATTCCGAGAGACGAAGAAGCTGAAAAGCGGGGCAATACGAAAGGCAGAGACATTCCAGGAGAACTATGCATACTATACCGTAGCGATGCAGACGCAGGAGAGTACGGTAAGCTGCCCTCTTCTGAACGATGCAGGAGAAGTGTTAGGGCTTATGCAGCAGCCGGCATCAGAGAAAGACACCCTGAGCTATGCTGTAAGTGCGCTTTTTGCAGACTCACTGAAGATCTCCGGCCTGAGCATCAATGACCCGACACTCAAGATGACATCTATAAAGAAAGACCTGCCGCCAACTCTGAAAGATGCCAATCTGTATGTCTATATGGCAAGCTCACAGACAGATTCTGCCACATACGTAAATATACTGAACGACTTCATAAGGAAATTCCCCGATGCACCTGACGGATATGTCTATCGTGCACAGTCACTGTCGGCAGCCCGCGACTATGCAAATGCAGAGAGCGATATGGAGAAGGCACTCAAGTTGGCTAAGGACAAGGATGACGTGCTGTTCAACTATGCCAGAATGATATATCAGAAAGAAATATTCCATGAAGACAAGAGCTATGAGGGCTGGAATCTTGACAAGGCACTGTCGATGATACAGGAAGCCAGCAGCATCAATCCCCAGCCGGCATATCGACAGGTAGAGGGCAACATACTCTTTGCACAGAAGAAATATGATGAAGCCTATACTGTATTCACCGGCCTTACCAATACCAATATGGATAAGGCAGAGATGTGGTATGCAGCTGCAAGATGTAAGGAGATGCAGAAAGACACTACCGCAATGCTGGCTCTGCTTGACAGTACGATGAATACATTCACAAAACCCTATCTGAAAGAAGCTGCCCCATATCTGTGGGCAAGAGCCAATGCGAAAATGGATGCCAGGAAGTATCGTGAAGCCGTAAATGATCTTAACGACTACGAACAGCTCATGGCAGCACAGATTAATGCACGATTCTATTATATCCGCAGTCAGGCTGAGGTGGAAGGCCGACTCTATCAACAGGCGCTCAATGATCTCACCAGAGCTATCAACATGGAGCCGAAAGAGACACTCTACCTTGCAGAAAAGGCATCATTGCATATCCGTGTAGGGCAGTACCAAGAGGCAATAGAATCAGCAGAGGAATGTATTGCATTGGAACCACAGGGAAGTGACGGCTATCTGTTTAAGGGACTTGCACAATGTCTGAAAGGCGATAAGAAGAATGGTATTCCAAACCTGCAGAAAGCCAAGGAGCTTGGAGACCCGCAAGCAGAAGGCTTAATCGGAAAATATAAATAGGTTGCTTGTCTGCAACCTATTTTTTTATTATCAGAAAGGCAATGGACCATTACCCGACTGCGAAGACTGGATATTGGCGAACGGGTCATAGCCATCATTCGCCGGAGGCTGGCTGTCGCCGTTTATCCTCGAACCAACTATCTCACCCCCGTTGTCAGCGACTCTTGATAACCTTCCGTCATCAGGATTCTCAAAGCGAGTGAATTCACCACGGAATGTAAGGAGCACATCACCCGTGGCACCCTTACGATGCTTGGCAATGATAATCTGTGCCATACCATGAAGATCGTGTCCGCTGTCATCCTGATAAATATGATAATATTCAGGACGATGCACGAAGAGCACCATATCGGCATCCTGCTCTATGGCTCCGGACTCACGAAGATCGGATAGTTGGGGGCGCTTACCCTCCAGTCCCTCACGGCTCTCCACACCACGATTCAACTGACTAAGTGCAAGGATGGGGACATCGAGCTCCTTGGCGAGTCCTTTCAGAGAACGAGAGATGGTAGACACCTCCTCCTGGCGACTGCTGAACCTCATCCCATTGGCATTCATCAGCTGAAGATAGTCGATCATGATAATCTTCACACCATGCTCACGAACCAGGCGACGGGCCTTGGTGCGGAGTTCAAAGACAGACAGGCCTGGGGTATCGTCAATGTAGAGAGGTGCGTCCATCAGCTTATTGATACGCTTGTCCAGTCTCTCCCACTCGTCCTGATGCAACTGGCCGTTAAGGATCTTGGAGCCTTGGATTTCACACACATTTGAAATCAATCGGTTGACCAGCTGCACGTTAGACATCTCAAGTGAGAAGAATGCCATCGGGACATTATAGTCTGCTGCGATATTCTTTGCCATTGACAAAGCGAAAGAAGTCTTACCCATGGCAGGGCGCCCGGCTATAATCACAAGGTCGGATGCCTGCCAGCCTGAGGTGATATCGTCGAGCTTGTGATATCCGGTAGGCACACCTGTCAGTCCGTCAGTGTTCTGAGCCGCTTTAGAGATTACATCAAGGGCCTGTTTGATTACAGGATTTATATGAGTATAATCCTTCTTCATATTTCTCTGGCTCAGTTCAAACAGGGAATTTTCGGCTTCCTGCATCACATCCTCTATATCGCTTGTCTCATCGAAAGCCTTTGTCTCAACGACACTTGCAAACGATATCAGCTGACGTGCCAGGAATTTCTGGGCTATGATATTAGCATGATACTCTATGTTGGCTGATGAAGCCACTCGCGATGTCAGCTCCATAATGTATGCCGGGCCTCCAACCTCTTCCAAATGCCCTTCTTTCGACAAGCGGTCAGTCACTGTAAGCATGTCGACAGGCTTTTCTGCCATCGAGAGATCTCTAATCGCTGCATACACCATCTGGTTACGAGGCTCATAGAAGCTCTCAGGATACAGCATCTCGCAGACGATAGCATAAGCATCCTTATCTATCATCAGTGCTCCCAGCACAGCCTTCTCCACATCGAGGGCCTGAGGCTGAAGATGACCGTAAGTATTATCCAGAGGCTGTTGCCGCCGTACTCTCCTTCGGTTATTGTTGTCTTGTTCTGCCATAATTATAATCTGAGCTGCAAAGATAGCAATAAAAACTGAACTATCAAAACAATCAACCAAAAGTTTTTTGGTAAGAATGAAAAACCTGGGGGTCAATCGACCTCCAGGTTTTCATACTTTACCATATTATTAATATTGAAACATCCTTATTCGTTGTCAGGAGCCTGGCCAATGAGATCCATAAACTCATCAAGCTTAGGAGTAATAATAATCTGAGTGCGACGATTGCGCTGCTTACCTACCTCAGTATCGTTGCTTGCGATAGGATTAAACTCACCACGACCACCGGCAGTAAGTCGCTTAGGATCTACGCCATAGTCGTTCTGCAATGCCTGAACGACGCTTGATGCACGGAGTGCGGAAAGGTCCCAGTTGTTGCGGATATTCTGCTTCTTGATAGGCACATTATCGGTATTACCTTCGATAAGCACATCGTAGTCCTTATAGTCTTTAATAATCTTTGCAATCTTAGACAGAGTCTCGGCAGCACGACTGTTAATCTCATAAGAACCACTCTGATAGAGCATATTGTCTGCCAATGAAATATACACTACCCCCTTGAGCACCTGAACATCAACTTCCTTCAGCTCCTCCTTAGAGAGTGAACGGGTAAGATTGTTCGTCAGCACCATATTAAGAGAGTCGCTCTTTGACTTCACCTCAACCAGATGACGGATATATTTGTTTGACTCGTTGATCTGATCCACGAGTTTTTCGATAGAGACATTGTTCTGCGAAGCATTTGTAAGACTCCTGTCGAGTGACTCCTGCAGTTTGGCATACTTATCTTCAGCGTTCTTGAGCATCTGCTGCATACCGCGCTGCTGCTCCTCCAAGCTGGTGATACGCGCATTCTTGGCAGCGAGGTCTTCCTTAGCTGCCTGCAGACTCTCATTCAGGGTCTTATTGGTGGTCTGACACTCCAAAAGTTCTTTTTTACTGCCACAACTGGTCATTATCAGACCCAAGCCGAGGGCAATCATAATAACATTCCTTTTCATAATTATTCTCCTTATAAATAAAACTTTTCGGATGCAAAGATAGTGAACTGGAAGCAAAAACAATGAAAAAGTGACGCTAATTTAGAATTATTATAATTATTTTTGCACTTTCCATGTTTTTTAGTAATTTTGCAGCATGATAACATTCCCGATAGCAAAAATAAACCTTGGCCTCAACGTAGTTGAAAAGAGGCCTGACGGTTATCACAACTTGGAAACAGTTTTCTATCCTGTACAAATAAGAGATGCTCTTGAGGTTTACGAGATGGATGCTGATTTTCCCTCAAGTGTAGACTGTGACCTGAAAGTGACAAACATTCATATCGACGGTGATGAGCAGCGCAACTTAGTGGTTCGTGCATATCAGATGTTGAAACAAGATTTCCCGGACCTTCCACGTTTACATATACATTTATATAAAGGTATACCTACTCAGGCAGGAATGGGAGGTGGCTCCAGCGACTGCGGTTTTATGATAACTTTATTGAATGATATGTTCAACCTCGGGCTTACCGTTCAACAGATGACAGACTATGCAGCCCGCCTCGGAGCAGACTGCCCGTTTTTCATCATCAACAAGCCCTGCTATGCGGAGGGCATAGGAGAAAAGCTGCAACCTATAAGCCTTAATCTATGTGGCTGGTATTTAGCAGTAGTCCGTCCGGCAATTCCTGTCCCCACAAAAGAAGCATTCTCTCTTATCACACCACATCATCCTGACACGAACTGTCGTGACATTGTGATGCAACCAGTAGAGATGTGGCGCGACCGACTCACCAATGATTTTGAGAAAAGCGTGTTTACCCTTCATCCTGAAATAAGAGCAATAAAAGAACGGCTGTATGATATGGGTGCGACCTATGCAGCGATGTCTGGCTCCGGCTCATCGCTATATGGGCTTTTCCGTCAGCCGACAGACCTTAGTTGTTTTGATGAAGAAGGCACATTTAAAACAATAATCCCGCTCTGATGAGCGGGATTATTATTACTGTATACCGTCTTCGCGGAGTTTCTTCTGCCATTTCCAGGCACTCTTGAGCACTTCCTCTGTAGGAGTATCAGCTTTCCAGCCAAGAACTTTGTTGGCCTTGTCTACATTGCCCCATACCTGCTCAATATCACCTTCACGACGAGGAGCGTATGTCCAGTTGACCTTTACACCCGTTGCCTTCTCAAATCCTTCTACCACTTCAAGAGTTGACAGACCCTTACCCGTACCTATATTGAACACCTCAACAGCATCTGTCTCCGGCTTGTCGAGCACACGCTCCATTGCCTTAACATGAGCCTTAGCAAGATCTACTACGTATATATAGTCACGTATGCATGTCTTGTCTGGCGTATTATAGTCATGGCCAAATATCTTCAGCTGTTTGCGAATACCCATAGCCGTCTGGGTAACAAAAGGAATCAGATTCATGGGGACTCCATTAGGCAACTCACCAATAAGTGCTGTCGGATGAGCACCGATAGGATTGAAATACCTCAGAATGATTGACTTGATTGGGGCTCCAGAGTGGATATAGTCCTGTATAATCTCCTCGTTGATCTGCTTCGTATTGCCATAAGGCGACAAAGCCTTCTGGATAGGAGCGTTCTCAGTAACAGGCAAGTTTTCCTTTGACGGCTGTCCGTAAACGGTACAGCTTGAAGAGAAGATGATGCCCTTAACGTCATATTTCGGCATCAGCTCAAGAAGGTTAATCAGAGATGTAAGATTATTGCGATAATAGAGCAAAGGTTTCTCCACACTCTCACCAACAGCCTTAGATGCCGCGAAATGAATGATTCCCTCAATCTTGGGATATTTCTTGAAGACACCCTCGAGAGCCTCCATATCGCAACAATCAACTTTTTCAAATGCAGGTCTGATACCAGTAATCTTCTCAATACCTTCAACCACATTTGCATTAGAGTTTGACAAGTTATCAACGATTACGACCTCATAACCTGCCTCCTGAAGTTCCACTGTAGTATGGCTACCTATAAAGCCTGTACCACCAGTAACCAGAATTGTCTGTTTCATATTCTATTATTAGTTATAGTTTTAATATTTTCTGCAAAATTACAAATATTTTTCCAATCAATCAAACTTTTCGGATTATTTTTTGTACTTTTGCACAGATTAAACAGGAGAAATGAAAAAAGGACTTGTCTTAGAGGGCGGAGCTATGCGAGGTCTCTTCACTGCAGGAATACTCGACGTGATGATGGAAGCAGGTATAGAGTTTGACGGCATGATAGGGGTGTCGGCAGGAGCTGCATTCGGATGTAACTACAAGTCCAGGCAGCCCGGCAGAGCAATAAGATACAACACCAGGTTCGCCAAAGACAAGCGCTACTGCAGTCTGACGTCTTGGTGGAAGACTGGCGACCTATACAATGCTGACTTCGGATACCACGTCATACCCACCCAATACGATATTTTCGACGATAAGGCATTCGAAGAGAATCCTATGGAGTTCTATGCTGTATGCACTGATGTTGAGACAGGAAAAGCTGTCTACAAGAGACTTGAGAAGAGCGATCATCTTACCTACGACTGGATCAGAGCTTCAGCCTCAATGCCTTTGGCATCAAAAGTCGTAGAGCTGGAAGGTCAGAAAGTACTTGATGGAGGTGTTGCCGACTCAATACCTTTGGAATTTTTCGAAAGTATCGGATACGACCGTAATATTGTTATCCTGACCCAACCCGACGGCTACGTCAAGGAACGCAATCGCCTGATGCCTCTAATGCGCATTTCGTTAAGGAAATACCCAAAGATGATTGAAGCTATCGACAAGCGTCATCTGATGTATAACAGAGAGCTTGTATATGTTTATAATGCTGAGACAGAAGGCAGGGCTTATGTCATACGTCCGGAAGAGAAGCTGCCTATCGGCCATATCTCCCACAATCCTGAAGAGATGCGGCACGTCTATGAGATTGGACGTAAATCAGGTGAGAGGCATCTGGAAAGAATAAAAAAATTTTTAGAATGAGAATAGACATAATAACAGTATTGCCAGAAATGCTTGAGGGATTCGTCCATGAGTCAATTCTGGCACGTGCAGAAAAAAAGGGCCTCGCAGAGATTCGTCTTCACAATCTGCGAGACTATACTCTCGACAAGTGGCGTCGTGTTGACGATTATCCTTATGGAGGTTCTGCAGGAATGGTGATGCAATGCGAACCCATCGACCGCTGTATTACAGCCCTCAAGTCAGAACGCGAATATGATGAGGTGATCTTTACCTCACCCGACGGAGAGCGCTTCGACCAGCATATGGCCAATGAGCTGTCGCTCAAGGGCAATCTGATAATTCTTGCTGGTCACTATAAAGGAATTGACCAGCGCATCCGCGATCATCTTATCACCAAAGAGATTTCCATCGGTGACTTCGTACTGACCGGTGGCGAACTGGTAGCAGCCATGATAGCCGATGCCATCGTTCGCGTTGTACCAGGAGTAATTGGTGATGAACAGAGTGCACTGTCCGACTGCTTTCAGGACGACATTCTCGCAGCACCCATCTATACACGACCGGCAGACTACAAGGGATGGAAAGTTCCAGAAATATTGCTTAGCGGCAATGAAGCCAAGATCCGTGAATGGGAGTTTGAACAGGCGATGGAGCGTACTCGCAGACTCCGTCCCGATCTGTTAAAATAAAAGCAGCGCCGGTTGGCGCTGCTTTTTTATTTTGCAAATCTTTCTGCTTGCTGGCGGATGAGCTCTGCATCGTTGAAATAGTCAATACGCATAGCCTTACGAACCTCATCCATCGTCTGAGCACCGACCTCGCGGGCCTGCTCAGTACCCTTCTTCAGGATATTGTAGATCTCAGGTATGTCCTTCTCAAACTCAGCTCTGCGCACACGCATCGGCTCCAGGAATTTGTTCAGCACCTGATTCAGGAACTTCTTACACTTCATGTCTCCCAGTCCACCGCGACGATAGTGATCCTTCAGCTCGTCGAGGTTCTGATAGTCAGGCAGGAACTCCTTGAAATCATCGTCACATGAGAATGCGTCAAGATAAGTGAACACAGCATTTCCCTCCACATGACCCGGGTCATTCAGATTGATATGCTCAGGGTCGGTATACATCGAACGCACCTTCTGCCATACATCGTCAGCAGAGTCAGAGAGGTAGATACAGTTGCCCAGACTCTTCGACATCTTCTCCTTACCGTCTGTTCCCGGCAGTCTGCGGGCGGTCATATTCTCCGGCAACATGATATTAGGCTCTACTAGCACGGGAGCGTAGATCTGATTGAATCGGCGCACCAACTCACGGGTCACCTCCAGCATCGGCTCCTGATCCTCACCGGCAGGCACTGTCGTTGCCTTGAAGAGAGTGATGTCGGCAGCCTGCGACACCGGGTAGCAGAAGAATCCGAGAGGGATGCTCTCACCCTCGAAACCGCGCATCTTCACCTCTGTCTTCACCGTCGGGTTACGCTGCACGCGACTTACCGACACAAGGTTCATCAGATATGTTGTGAGCTCAGCCAGCTCAGGTATCTGACTCTGGATGAAGAGCACGCACTTCTCCGGATCGAGTCCGGCTGCGAGATAGTCGAGTGCCACCTCTATGATGTTCTGACGTATCTTCTCTGGATTATCAGCATTATCTGTCAGTGCCTGTACGTCGGCCATGAATACAAACATACGGTCGAAGTCGCCTGCATTCTGCAGTTCCACACGACGACGCAATGAGCCTACATAGTGGCCCAGATGGAGTTTTCCCGTTGGACGGTCACCCGTCAAGATTACTTTTCCCATTATATTACCTAGTTTATTATTTCAAATTTGGCTGCAAAGGTACTAATAAGTGAGCGAAAAACCAAATTATAATCTGATTTTCTTGCCGTTGATGATGTAGATGCCGGGTCTGAGGAACTGACGCCACGTGTCGTCTTCCACCTGCTGCTTAGTAGCAACCTTGCGGCCCTGAAGGTCATACACGCAACCGTCACCTACTATCCTGTCGGAACTATCCTTGATGTCCGGATCTTCCCCACCCTCATCATCGAAGATTACAGGCACGAACTCCACTCCGCGAGTCTTCTCGCGGGCAGAAGGTGGTGTAGTAGCCCGATAGTAAATCTTGTTGTGCAACACGTAGCGGTTGTTTCTTGACCACAGCGACTGCGATGGATCAGCCTCTTTATTTGGGTTGGCATTGATATAAAAGCCAACACCTGTAGTCGCATTTTCTGCCAATGCTGCTGTGATGCTACCGTCACTACGCTCAAATATTATAGACCCATCAGCGTTTAACGGCAGTCCAAAGGTGTAGACATCGTGCGATGCATCTGCTACCAGCATCTGCTCTAAGTATTGACCAGTGAAGATACAATCCGAAGCTGTAGTTGCAGTACCAGGTAGCGTCATAGTAACATCTCCACTTACCGAACTGCGAATGATGGCAGGCGTGTTAGCATTTATCACTTTGCCTATACTTGTAGGATGAATAGCAGTAGTGTTCCATCCTTCAGTACAAACGTAAGCCTGAGCCTCAGCTGTTGTAATGGTCACGTCGAAGGGCGCATAGAACGTGGAGTAATAGTATTCGTCACCGCCATCGTTCATCGCCACTTTCAACCCTTGGGTGTTGGCTGGCTCCATACACCATTTCACGTCATCTAATCTATCGGTATCTGCATTTGAATATTTCAAATCATATGTATTATCCTTCTGCGTGAAATTGAGATAATTACTACCATCGACAAGAACCACAACACCACCACCGATGTCTATCAATCTGTATGTGGTAGCTGTGCCTTCCCCCATCTTGTTTTGTATGACGTTCAGACCCTGAGTGCTCATGGTCACATCACTGATGGTCTTATTGGTATACGATGTACCAGCGACATAGAATATCGTTGATGGGTCAATCTCTGTAGCAGGGACTGGTATATCACCTTGGGTTGCAACCGTTTTGGTGAATCCTGACGTCAGACCGTCTTCGCCCTCAAATGTAGTAGACACTCCCAGTCTGCTGTAGAAGTGCATTGGAATACCACCGGCTGTCTTCTCTGTATTGTGCAGATAGCCACTAGCATAGCGAACGGGACTGATACCCGATATGCCGGGCTGTGAGTGCAGGCGGTAGTATCCGTCGGCGAAACCAACGATGTTTGCATCTTTATATACTATCGCCTGCAAATCTGTAATCTTATATCCTCCCTCTCCTTTATCAATTTCAGCCTTGTACAAATCTTTACCATTTGTATTCAGTCCGCCCACATTGCCGGCACCCAGGTAGTAAGGCTCCAACATAGCCCTATCCAGTCCGAACGTCCATTCCGAAGGTGTGGTGCCTAGCTGTAAACTGGTTCCTACTTGATTGACGTAATATTTTGTTGCGCCAGTATTGGCTACTGGGTGGATGCGGAAATAGCCAGGGTTGTCACCTGCCGTCAGTTCGTAGATTTCATATCCGTTGGCAGGCACCGCCATCGTTACAGCCTTTTCATCAGCCAAATCCGCAGTCGTCATCATTCTAGTGTTGTCATCACCTGAAGTGCTACTGTTCTTCAGCACATACCGGTTATACATCTTGAATCCATAGACATCGCCAACAGGTGTCCACAGATAGTCGTTGGTATAGCGTGTCTCGCGTCCAGCCACTGTCTTCAGACCTTGTGTGTTGGTGTAACGTGCCAGGTGGGGCGTTCCATCGTTCAGGGTCTCCAGCGTGTACCACAGATTCTGATTGGTACTCGTCACGAAACCAAGACCAGTATTCGTTGCCACACTCTTATCGAACTGATAGACAATATTCACCACCACCGTCTTGTCGATGAGGTCAGCGTCCGTCATGAGGTTATCCCGCTTCAGACCTTTGTACTTGGCGTTCAAAGTAGCATTCTCTGTTTTTGCTCCAGTTTCTGGATTGTAATCATAAACACCTTCAATGTAGTATTCGAAGGTACAGTTCGGACGATAGAACGCTGCAGGCACTTCCAATACGTCGCCAATACTTACCGTTCCGGCATCATAGCTGTAATTATGACTTGCACCACCCCAAGACAGGGTTCCGCCTAGCTGATACGTGACTCCACCTCCTGATGTTAGGTCTCGCTGAGTGGTACCGTAGATTGTCTTGGTTTCTGGCGTTCCGCTCTCAGACTCCATATACGGAATATCGACATATTGATCTGTTGGGAGTGGGTCTGCAGTTTTATTAGGGCAAGTCTTTGCTATAATCAAGTGATAGATCAGATCATGCACAGAAAGACCGAAGATAATGAATTTCGTGGGGTCTCCAGTGGTCGTCTCACCACCATAGCCACTCAGTTTGGTGCTCTGATTACCAGTTTCAGCTAATACGCCATAGTCGTAGCCACTCTTCTTTAGCAACATGAATTGTTGGGCATTGGCCGCACCTTCAACCATAGATTCATCGCCATCAACGTACTTTCCTCCCTTATGTTTAATCTTGAGAGCGTATGGGTCACCGCCTTCAAAATACCAGACATATTTCTGATTACCGTCTAGTGCATGGTCTGCTTCGCTAGAGATAGCAGTGTTGTCTATCGACTGCATCGTGTTGTTGGCCTCCCAGATGATGTTATAGGGCAAGCCTCCTTCGATGTTCATTGCCACATCGTTAGAGCGTGAGCCACGAGTAATATTGCCACTGCCATCGACGGCTTTTTCGTTCGGAACGAGATATGGTGTGGTCTCTGCATCGTATGCCTTATAGCGCACATATACCTTGTCGTCGTAAAGGCCATACAGGGTGAACAATTGGGTTGCAGGAACAACGGTATAAACGTCGGACGACACTGTCGCACTTCCGTAATACAGATAGTCCGTCTCGTCGTTCAGCAGCGGTGTCTGGGCAGCTTCCGGCAGGTAGGGCGCATAGTGGTGAACAGTAGCCGCCGCATCATCCTGCGTAGCGTTGACAGCCAACGTTCCTGCGTTGTTGATGACCTTATAGGTATAGTTGTGCGTCACGTCGTCGTTAATGATGAGTTGAGCACCTGGACTGAGCACATTCGACTTGATAGTGAAGTGGTTTGGGTCTGAATTATCCATGCTTTCTGCTGTCGTCGTGGCTGCCACTTTGGTTGTCATCGAGGCTCCGTTGAGGAACGAATAGGTGTAAGTTCCCAATCCGTTCACTGCCAACGCATAGCCGCCACTGGGGTGAGTCAACAAGGAGAAGCGGTCTGTACCATTTACCTTAATGGGTACACTCATGGGGCTTGACGGTCCCAAAGAAGTTGAGTAGTTGGCTTTGCGGTTATACAGCTCTATGGCATACGGATCAGGAGCCTCGTAGTATTCTGACGACGGGTCGGTAGGTGCTTGGAGGAATTTCCATTGCCAGGTCTTGTGGTCTTCGTCTATAGTAGTAGGCTTTGTGGGAGATCCAGTGTCATCCGCAAAGAGCGACACACCGGTTCCGTCAGAAGTATTAATAGTTCTGGCCTGCACATCTAGGTTGTTCAGCTTGATGGTGAACCATTTGCCTAGCAGGATATGGTTATCGTTATCGGCATCTTCATCGTAGCTATAGCGCACATAGACGGTCTCGTTGTCGCCGTCAAGACCTGACCCTGCAAACGAACCGGTAATCTCGTCGGAGACTGTCAACTTCTTGGTTTTAGAATCATAGACAGGAGCTGTCTTGTAGTATTTAAAGTCTGTAGCTAGCGGACTCTTGAAGTGCTCGGTGATAGTTGGGAAGTACTCACCGGCTCGTTTGTAGCGCAGAGCCTCACGTCCTTCATTGTCAATGATGAGGTAATTAAAGACTTGCGGGCGCACCAGGAAGGTGGTCTGCGCATCCATCGAGTTGTTGTTGTCTACGGTGGCAGTCTGAGTATTTGTCTTTGGCTCTTTCAGCGTTGTCAGGTAAGGAGATGTCTTCTCGGTATTAACACGCAGGGTATGGTCGAAGCGCGGCATCAGCTGCATGTTGCCGTTGGCATCCGACACTGCCATGAAGGTCTGGTTGCTGATCTTCAGGTTGGTATTATCATGACCTTTACTACCCGTACTTTCTTCCGGATTTACATCTGCAAAAATGAAACCATCTTCCAGCGTGATGTCCGTTGTGCCACCATCACCAGCATAGCTACCCACCATCACACCATTGTCCAAAGCAGCCGATGTCATATGGGTGGTGAGGTATTTGTTCGTTCCTGCATTCTTGAACTGCAGGTTGTAAGGGTCAAAGCCTGTGGTCTGCATATAGTCAGGCTTCGTCTTCTTAGGGTCGTATGCCTTTTTTGTATCGTATTCGGTTGTTCCCGCTAGCGCCCACTTGAAGCCCATCTCCTTGTCAATATCCAGATTGGGACCTACGTACCAGAAGTTGAAATCGTCAATATTTCCGGAACCGTCCAAGATAGTAACAGTATTATTCTGTGGACTGAGAATCAGATCATACACATTACCACCAGTAGGATTGGTGTGCTCCCAGATGGGTTTACTGATATAATTATTTCTCTCGTTATTGTTCTCCTTCTTTAAGAAACGACCGTTTTGCAGCACTAAGAATTTCGAGGGCGTACCCGATTCAGTATATGTTTTAGCTTCTTCATTGGGTGTGAAGGTATAAGTATAACTCTTCTCATACTCTTCCTTGACAGTATAGGTGACATACTGGTCTTGGAATATGCCGTTGACGTCCTTGACTCCTGATGCAGAGAGCGGAGGAAGTGCGGCGAGTGACCTGGAGATGTAGGGTTTGTTGCCAACCCTAATCTCGTCTCTCAAAGTGTCTTTCTGTGTTCTGAGCGTGTACTTATGACAGCCACTGGCCTTGGTGGCGTTGTTAAAGAAGTGATACTCCTTCACCATCGGACTGTCGTAAGCCCGCAGTTCATCCAGCTCGTCACCGTAGGGATAGGTAGTGGTAGGCAGCGGGCGGCGCATAATCTCCCAACCGTGACGGTCGAGCAACACAAGCACGGGCGGAATGTTAGCATCCTCGATATCGAAAGCACCGTTGCCCATGTCAAAGGTCTGGAACCAATGCTCCAATCGCTCTACGACTTTCGTGTTGCGTTTCCCCTCATCAGTATATCCGTTCCAACGGACAGCGTTGGCATAAGCTTCGTAGCTATGCCAATTGTTACCAATGCCTTTTTTTCCCAGTTCCGTTACAAGGGTCTCTCTTAATTCATCCGGTATTGTGAAACTAGCATCAGGATTGTCCTTGTAGGGGTCAGTATTATCTTCACTTGGATTCGGATTGATTCCCAATAGTTCCTGCTTCACCATGTTGTAGGTCTTCCAATACTGTTCAAACGAGGTGACTACATGGCGTTCATTGGATTCTCCTTTGTCATCTGTGTCACCATCATTATTTAAGTCAAGTGCAATTGGATTGGTAGTCATCAATCGGTAGTTTCCCTGCGTACCCAGTATCATGTACTCAGTAGATGCCTCTGAAGCGATACTGGGCAGACAGCCTCCTGTTACTATGTGTTTGGTGTTGGCGTCAGTATCCTGGTTGAAGTGTACGGCGTAAGTTTGTAAATAAGTGTAATGACTGACGCCGTTATATTTGATGTCACTTCTGGAGTGTATTGTGACGTGATAGGGGTCATTGGCATAGTCCCCCGTATTGCCTCCAGGATTGGCGAAATACCATATCCAGCGTGGACGGGTATTGGCACCACCATTCATCTGCTCGTCGCGCATATCCTGGCCGTAGATGTTCAGGTTACCATCACCATTGGTATAGGGATAGACAGGCTGAATCGTATTGATCGTCAGTTTGTCCTTACCGTCTTCCAGATAATATTTCGGAATATTAGGATCCAGGAACTTCAGCAGATAGGGATGACCGTTGTCGTTAAACGTCACGAGGTCGTTCTTAACGTAGGTGACGTAGATGTCGAGATATCTGGGTTTGGTGACATTTACAAGCCAATAGTCGCTACCAACCTTGTAATAGTAGTCACCTGTCGCTTCCAGCTTTTTGGCCTGATCATCCAAATCAGTTTCACTACTTGCCTCTAGCTTATGCGTTGGGTCAGCATTGGTCCAATTCGAACTATAACTAGCATCCTTTGTTTTGGTGTATGTTGCATCCAGTCCACTCAGACTGCTTAGTTTGGTAGCGGGGTCTGTAGGTGTGTACGTGGTACCGCTTATGGTGATGTTGTTCGGTGCATAATAACTATAGTTCGCAGCGCCCACCAACGGACTCTGGTATTCTGCCGGCAATACCAGCTCAGGGCTTTTGCTCTCTACCGTCAGCAGTTCATGCTTGGCTTTATCGATGAGGTGATAGGTATAAGTTACATTTTCCTCCAGGCGGAACTTGATTTCATCGTCATCAGCAGCCTGATAGGTTGCATTGCTATAGATCTTAATAGTCGTCGCATTGAGCCGTCCGATATTGTAATAGGTTGTGCTGGCATCCACCCCGTCACCTGTGGCTACCATCACCTCATAGACACCAGCTCGGGCACTGCTCTTGGCGATAAACCGCTGAGCTTGATTTCTGCTCGTAACAAAAGTAAGGCCTGTTCCGTCAGATGTGGTTGGCAGATCACCATCCAACTTCACCCAAGCACCTACCTGTCGTGACTGGTAAACTATTGTACCATCATCGTCAGTAGGCACCAAAACATCCTCATTGCCTGTAGTGGTTCTTGCTCCCAAGTTGTCAATCAGCATGGCGTACGGGTCTTGGCCTCTTAGTTTCCACTTATATCCATCAGCAGCCCCGGATCCTGCCGAACTCTTGATTGTTCCAGCATCATAATAAATATACTGACCGTTCAATCGGACAAAGATCTCCTGATCTTCACTCAGTTTAAAGGGCTTCGCGTTCAAACGGGTTGTAGTATACTTTACGAAAATGTCGTGATTTGCATTGGGAGTTTCCGTTATTTCGTGACTTGCCAAGGTTGCGCGTCCGTTACCATCAGTATATGTATCATAGAACGTTATCGTCTCGTCCAGAATAAACGGGCTGATGATGATGCTCGGGATGCTGGCCAGCGAGAGCGGCGAGAAGATGGTCTGACTGGCTGATGCCGTTACCGCAATACGGCCTGACTTATCTACAATCTTGTAGGTAAAGGTCTTCTTAGGCAGTTCCAATACTTTGATGCGGGTCGAAGAGGCGGTGCTGTATTCCACGGTGCTGTTCACAACAGTGGCAGAGTTCTGGTTGACAGTAATAACAGATGCCGCGTCGATAGTTACATCACTGGTATTATACTCCTGAACGGAGAGTGTAAACGTCTTGTCGCTGTTTCCTCGGTTCGCAACCGTAACGGTCACAGTGGCGGTACCATTTTCCTGTACATATATCTTCCCAGCAGGCACTGTTGCCTGTCCGGAGTTGGTTCCTCCTGCCGTCACAGTGACATAATTGCCCTCTACATAAGTCAGACCGGTGATGTTGAACGTAAGCATCTGGGCGTTGGCGGTCGTTACGTTGTAAGTGTGCGTCTTCGTAGCGTAGGCAATGTCTACAGGAACCGCATTGCCTGCATTCCAGTTCCAATGGCCTTCACCGTCATACAGCCGCAGCAAGAATCTGTCATTCTCGGCGCCGTCATCGGGTATTTCCCATTCATAGCCTGCCGTATTTGAAGTGCTGGCTGTAAGTGGCGTGCCAGTGCTGG
Source organism: Prevotella sp. UBA4339 (assembly GCA_002393725.1). Lineage (GTDB taxonomy): Bacteria > Bacteroidota > Bacteroidia > Bacteroidales > Bacteroidaceae > Prevotella. The sequence continues at coordinate 22,356 of DGTJ01000053.1, forward strand.
GAGTTCCCGTAGCTCCCACATACGTCGGTGTGGCTCCGCTGGTGGCACTACGCAGCACGACGCGCAGTTCGTAGGGGTCACCAATGAAGGCATACTCGCTGGCTTTCGTGAATTCGCCGCTGGCACCATCGTTTTTGAAGTTCGGACTCGTATATTTCAGTTTCTTACCGCTCGCCTCAATACTGCTCTCGTCGGTCAGTTCATACCACGTGGCGTCCTTCCATGTATCGGCATCGTAACTGCCAGGCGTGATGGCCTTGAAGGGCATGTTCTGCACTTGGTAGCCCACATAGATGTCGGTACCCTCCATCTGGGAGTATTTGGTAATCTCCTGTTTGAGCGCAGGGTCCTTATAGAACTTCGTAAACGAACAGTATTTGCGTTTCAGTGAAGTGGGGATATCGCTCATGGAGATATCGTTGTTTAGAATCTTGTAGTCACTCATCGTGACCGGTGCTGTCACCGTATTGCCAAACGGCGTCTTCACTTTGAAGTTGACGGTCTTGATCTCATAAAACTTTGGGTCGATGGAGTATTTCTTCGTAGCATCTGCCGGCGACACCTTGTTGATGGTCAGGTTGGCGTTGTCGAACTTCAGGTAGTTGTAGTTATAGTTGTTGTTCGACCCTGAAGGGGCGTTGAATGTGCCGTTATTGTTATATGTCCTACTGCCCATGAAGACGTAGCCCGTCTCCGTCGTGTTGTTCAGCAGGGCAAACGAACTCCAGATAGGTGCAGACGCGCCGTGAAAGTAGCCAGACGAAGGTTCTGAACTCGGGTCAATAGGATTGGCACTTCCAGAAACCCACGCTTTAGTATATATTTTGGCGATATCACTGGCGAGGTAGGCGTTACTGTTGCCTGGAGTGAACAGCATGCTCTCCTTGTACCACTTATATACAAAATTGGTCGTCTTCTCATTCTTCTCGATGTAGGTGTAATTCCTGTCGTAGGCGGTACGGATAATAATGTTATAAGGGTCGCTGCCCTCAAGCTTGAACTGAAAGTGGAACTGCTTTTCCACATCAGCTTTCGTGTTCTTGTTGTCGTTACTGCTCCAGTATGTATTAGTGACACCAGGATTATCTATCTTTACAAAATCTTCGCTTATCAGATATTCCTCGGTCACGTTGGTTCTAGGCAACACGGCTGGGCGGTTGTTACGACCTCGGTTCAGAGCCAGGAAACCGTATGTCGCACCAATGATATATGTCTTCGAGCCGTCAAGCTTGGCGATGGTATTATAGGAATCGTATTCGTAGGTGACGTAGATGTCGCAGTTGCTATCTACAGAGGTTCCCTCAGCCGTTTCAGAGGTAGTATCTAAGGTGTAGATGATTTCCTTCACTCGGCTTGACCCTGAGTATAATTCGGTTGCTGCACTTGCTGACACCTGGCTGCTGGCCCAGTACTTGAAGTTCTTTGCCAGTGGACTCTTGAAGTGGGCAGGCAGTTCTATGGTGGCCGCATTGTCGACGATGACCCTGATGGCCTCCAAGCGCTTGCCGTTAACGTCACTCACCATATTCGCAGCCGTATTGTCGATGGGCAGCGTCAGCACGTGATAGGTTACCTTTGCAGCCCACGCCTCGTTGGCCATGCCGCCAAGGAGCAGCAGGGTCAGTAGGAAATATGCTATATGTCTATATCGTTTCATCTTGCATCTTACATTTTTTCACCATTGTTCTGTAAATCTTTCAGTATCCACTTTAATAACGTCGCCATCGATGGTAAATATGATGGTATAGCTATTACCTTTGTTCAAACCTGTGATGGAAACATTATTGTGGGTATATTCATTTCCGTCGATTGTGTATCTTATGGTGTATTTGAGGTCGGGAATGACCAACATGCTGCTACCCAAACTATGTGCAGTCTCGGCTGTATATTCAGTTATGGCTAAATCGGTGGAACATATTGTTCGAGAACCACTTACCGACGGTGATGTCCACGATTCTGTTCCCAAATTGAAGGTACCACTGGTATAAAGCCCGATACTCAAACTTTTCAAAGTGACAGGAGGCCCTGAATTATCCTTTCTACGAATTTTAAACTCTACTTTCGCAAGGGCGTGCTTGAATGTGAATGTAACAGCGCTGCTCACTGTGCCTTTCACTTGATCTATTTGTTTGTCGTATAGCAGATCGTTAGTAGTCCCCCATGTATATGAGATGATTGGAGCCCCAGCAGCGGTATTGGTACTGAAACCTGTTGTGTTGGATGTATATGGCGCATAAGCAAAGAAGCTGACCTTTTCTCCATCGGCATTGGGCCAGTATTTAACTGGAGTATATGTCCATCCGCTGCTATATGTCACCTGCTGGTTATACATAAAGTTTGGAGTTGTCGAAGAACCAACGTCACCCCACCCGCTTGCGCCGGTATAATATGCGAACACTCCGAAGCCATTTGGATTCTTTTCAGGGTCTTTAAGATCATCGAGGGTATTTATCTCAGTCCTCGATTTGAATACCTCCGGGCTGCCAGCCTCGAATCTTACGGGCACGGGCGCATCGCTGTCATTGCCTGCCTCATCCTTTGAGCAGCCAGTCAGCGCAAGCAAGAATAGCATCACAGCACCCTTTCGTATATATCTCATTAGCGTTGTCCTATTATCGGATGCAAAGATACACTATTTTTCGCATACCACCAAAAATAATTTATTATTTTTAAAGAAACGGCTGCTTTAGTTTTCGTGATAGTCGCAGGACAATTCAGCATCTAAAAGCCACAGCACCTCACAGCGTGCCTGTAACTATGACTAGTAACTATGATTGAACTAGGGCATCCCCTGCACTGCCAGCTACTGAACACACGAGGCCAGGAATTGTGCAATTCCGATAATCCTAAAAATCCTGCCCAGAAGGGCTAAGATCCAAATAATCCTATACTCCGTAGAGCAAAAAACCTCCGCATGGCAAAATCCTAAAAATCCAGCTCAGCAGAGCTAAAATCCTCTCATCCTATAATCCGTAGAGGGAAAAAATCCTCCGCAGAGCAAAACCCCACAGAGTCTCCGTAGAGTCCTGTGAGGTTTTTCTTCGTTCAGTATCCCATGCAGCTCGTAGCGCCGAGTGCGGTGAGGATGGCAGATGCTATCGATGCGATGATCTGCACGATCCACTTGAGCGTCTCTTTCTTAGTCATAGCTTCCTCCTTTTGTCTTGTTGTGTTGATTACTGTTATTAGCCCGTTCTTTTAGTTTTCTCTTCATTAGCAGCACAATGGGGCTGCCTCAGGCGCGTCCGCCTTGCGGGCTATAGCCCCACTGTGCTTAGGATCAGTTACCGTCACCGTCCTCTGCCGGTTCAGTTGGCGTACCACCGGTGTTGCCGCCAGTCTGCGTGCCGGTGTTGTCGGTGCTGGTGCTGTCGCCGGTCTCGTCGTCTTCCACCGTACCGCTGTCGCCTGAGGTCACGCGCTTGAGCACGTTGCCCTCCTCGTCGAGGCAGGTGATCTGGATAGAGGTGTTCTTCAGCTCGTCCTTCAGGTCTACGTTCGGGGTGAAGATGATGCGGCGCACGGTGATCAGGCTGGTCTTCACGTCGTCGAGGTTCTCCACAGCCTTCGAGCGCACACCGAAGCGCATCGTGCCGAGTCCCGGCAGCGGGATGGAGTGACCCTCAGTTGCCCACGTGCGGAGCACCTCGCCTGCAGCGTCCCAGGCTGCCTTGATCACACCTGCAGAGATTCCCGAGTGGGTCGATGCCTCTGCGAACACTTTCTTTTCCTGGATAGGGATGTAGAGGTCGGGGCGCATCACGAACTTCTTCCCTGGGTTCTTGCCGAGTTTCACTTCACGGCGCTGTGCAATTACTTTTATTGCCATAGTCTAATCTAGTTTTTGTGTTGTTAAATATTTTAGTTGATTCTCTCTGTGTCTCAGAAACAGGCTTCGGGCGGGGTATTAAGGGAAAATCTTGCTACCATTAATGCGCGCAATTTCTAGATTTAATGCTCGCAATTTCTTCTATTAATGACCGTCTTGTTCCTCCTTTCATTTGACACTGCAAAGGTACAAAAATTTCGTGTATCTTCCAAATTATTTTCGAAAAAAAGCACAAAAAAAACACTTTCTTGTTTTTATTAGCATTAAGTGTTTCAGATTTCAGATTTCAGTTATTTATTTGCATGGTCGATACGGGGGATTATGAAAGTAATAATATATA
>DGTJ01000035.1 GCA_002393725.1 Prevotella sp. UBA4339
CTCCAAGAATTGGCTATGTACTTGTTTGAGAAAGATAATAGTAATGTGGATAGGGCTACCAACTATATCTATTGCTCTATGGAAGATGCTCAGTTTTTTAATAATCGCTTGCGTCTGATAGAATTGTCAGGGCGTTTCTCAACGATTCTGTCAGCTTATACCTCGAAGATAAACGACCAGAAGTCACATATCCTCTATGGGATGATTATTCTTGCTCTCTTAACACTGGCAATTCTTGTTTCCGCACTCTATATTAAGAGACAAAATGGGCAGTTGCATCGTCGAAGAGAAGAACTTCAAGCCAAAAATGAAGAACTGCATCAGCAACATGAAGAGGTCAGACAAAAGAATGCTCTATTAGAAGAACAGGGTAGGCAACTTTCTGCACTGAATGAACAACTGATAGACACTAACTTTAAGCGTGAGGGATTGGCAAAGATTTACATTGACCTATGCGCAAAATATATCGATAAATTGAAGAAGTACCAGACACTGGTAAAACGCAAAATCAAGGCCAATCAAGTGCAAGAACTTCTATCAACCATATCCTCGTCACGCATTTCAGAAGAAGATGCTGCAACCTTTATGAATAAGTTCGACAAGGCATTTCTTGATCTGTACCCGACTTTTGTAACAGAGTTGAATACGCTACTTCTTCCAGAAAACCAAATATCCGTTAAGCAACCTCATGCGCTGACTCCTGAACTGCGTATCTATGCCCTCATCCGCCTCGGAATAAAGGAAAGTTCTGAAATTGCGGACTTACTCTTCTTCTCTGCCCAGACCATCTACAACTATCGCTCTGCCGTTAAGAACCGAGCTATCAACAAGGACACTTTCGATGAGGATGTCCAGAAACTCTGCGCGGTGATAAAGTGACCAGCAGTGGGGGGCATCCCGAGAGCTTCGGCGATGCGCTCCAACTGCTTGATGGTGGTGTTCTTCTTACCGCACGAAATGGCATTCAGATAGGGCTGTGGCCCAAAGCGTACTTGCAGCCCTGTCCTTGTCCACACGTTTCTTCTGGTTGGCAATGTCCTTGTCGAAAGCACTCAGCAGCGTTTCGTACTCGCTGCCGAAACCCTGATAGGAGTTGCGCACCATCTCTGCCGTAACGAAAGCCTCACGATCCGATAGGTGCTGATAATGCTTGATGATCTGCGCCTTGATATTATCCAGTTCGCGGTTAATCTGCAATGCCTCCTTGCTGCGACCTTTAGCGCAATTGCCCTTTACATCCCACATGTCAAGCGGGATTGTCTTCTTACAACTGAACTGCGATTGCGTTCCGTTAATCGTCACTCTGCCCATCACTGGCACGATGCCGTGGTACCCTCCCCGTGACACTCAGTCTCGGGGTCCCTCCCTTCTTCTTACCTCTGTTCACATAGAACAGAATGTTAAAAGTACTTCTCATGTTTCTTACTCCTTTTTTAATTTTGGCTGCAAAACTACTATTTCTTTTGGCGTCCATCGCTATGCAAAATATAGCAGTTTGCGGAATCAGAAACGGGTGGTGAGAGGTGCGTTGTTATGCCCCATATTGCCTATCCGATTAACGAAGTTTAACTGGCTCCTAAGACCGTCTCGCGGGTTCTTGCTCTGGCAAGCGGCAAAGCCGAGTCCGGATAAGAGACCGTTCTAATCTCCTTGTTCTGCTATGCAATGACGATGACCGCCAATACGATAATGATAACTAATACAGACATAATTCTAAAAATTTATGGTTCTTTTGGGGGCAAAGTCACAAATTATTTCGTAACTTAGCAAGAAATTTTGTACTTTTGCAGCGGAAATACGTAGCTTTCACATGTACGATCATCAGATACAGGAAGATTTTTTTTATATGATGCTCTATGGAGCAGTGGCAATGATGTCCACGATGGCCAGTTGTTACCTGCTGTTCCGGCGAGCCAACGCCATTGCGCCCGACGTCACATCGTCCGTACGACTGCGGCGGTGGACCGCAGCCTTCTTTGCCTGCATGACACTGAGCCACCTGTGGTATGTGCCGGTCGCTTTTCACACCTCAAGCGAGGAAATATTGCAGTGCTATCTTGTAGGTGCAATACTCGACTTCATGACGCTCATCCCTTGTGCGATTGTCCTTTTGCTCGTTTTGCTACAAGACCGCCGACGACCACTGTGGCCAGTAGGCGTGATGGTGGCCCCCGTCATCATAGGACTGGCGGTGAGTCTTGTCTACAACTACTTTGACATTATGCCCCAGTTCTATGGCTATCATCTGTTGTTGGCCATTGGCTTAATAATATATATGGTTCGCGCAACAAGACAGTACGGCCACTGGCTACGCGACAACTATGCTGACCTTGAGCACAAGGAGGTGTGGCAGAGTCTGGCGGTACTGGCCATTATCCTGCTGGTGTTCGGCATCTACGCATTCGGCATCAAGAACATGATATATAAATACATCACGCAGGTGAACAACATTATACTCATCTGCTATCTCCTGTGGCGGGTGGAAACGCTCAGCGACCTGAGCATATCCGTTCATGATGCAGAAGAACCAGTAACCTCAGAGAATGTGGAAGACCATGCCCAATCGTCGACCGTCCGTAACAACATTGGACCGCTGTTGAAGCAATATTGCGAGGAACCTCAGCTCTACTTGCAATACGACATATCCGCTACCCAACTCGCCAAACTGGTAGGCACCAACCGTGTCTATCTCAGTAAGTACTTTGCCGCGCAGGGTACCACCTACAATGCCTACATCAACAGTCTGCGTATCCAGCACTTCATCCAGCTCTACCATGAGGCGGTCGCTACCAGCCAGCCAGTGATAGCCAAGCAACTGGCCTACCAGAGCGGTTTCCGCAGCTACAGCACATTCAGCGCCGTCTTCAAGCAGGTCATGGGAACGACTGTCACCGCCTGGATGCACAGCACGACGGAATAGTGGGGCTTTCAGAATTGTAAATTCAGTTTCAGAATTGTAAAAACCTACCGTCCAAGACTTTTCAGATATTGCAATTTCAAGGGGGATTAACTACCTTTGCGCCATAATCAAAATACTAACCCCAATAATTGTAATATGAGAAATCTTAAAAATTGGATGCTTGCCGCCATCCTGATTTGCGGCACAGGTGTATTCACAGCATGCACTTCAGACAATGGTGACAACCCAGCTCCTGTAGATCCTGAGGAGAAAGATGCAATCGACTATTCCAAGAAATCCAACTGGCTACAGGTTCCGGAAATCACCAAGGAGTTCGACACATTCTACATCCTCGCTACGGAGTATGTCGTGTCAAGTTATGACGAAGGCGCTTCTCCCTACGCAGCCATCGACAACCCGGAGATGAGGCAGAAAGCTCCATTCGAATACGATGCCCATGCAAGCGCGTTTCAGGATGTCACTAACGTGTTCGTGCCCTTCTACCGCCAGTCTGGCCTTAAGAACTCAGGAGAAGTCTGGCAGAGAGATGGCAACATTGACGCTGCACTTTCGGGCATTCCCTATGATGACATCACAGGCGCACTCGACTACTACT
>DGTJ01000044.1 GCA_002393725.1 Prevotella sp. UBA4339
AAGAACTCTTTCCTTAGTGCCTTGCGAGTGATGTTTCTCGTTTAGCGGGTGCAAAGGTACTGCTTTTTTCCGAACCGCCAAAACTTTTCGGGGATTTTTTTCAGTTTTTATGCGATTTTCCGGCTGCTCTTGACAAATGTCAAGTACTAAAAGAGCGTACACCTTATTATATATTATATAGGGAGAGGATATTACTGCACGCAGTGCCAGATGCGGGAAGCCAAACACAAATGCACACAACTTAAGTTAATTTCTGATAAAAAGAGAATCGTTGGCAAAAAAAAGCGTACCTTTGCGGCGAAAACCAAATAGTAATATTATAATAAGGTATAAAGTAAGTAATGAAAAAGATTAATTTATTGTTATTATGCATTGTGGGAATTCTGGCAACCAGTTGTGGAAACATGAATCAGATTCTCGGCGCCATGTCAAATGGATCAGTCATTAATGCCATTTCCAGTGTTATCGGATTAGACAAGGTATCAGCCCAGAACCTTATCGGCTCATGGAAATATAATACTCCAGGATGTGCCTTTACAAGTGAGAACCTATTGGCAAAGGCAGGAGGTGAAGTAGCGGCAGCACAAATCGAAGAGAAGTTGTTACCATATTATCAGAAAGTAAACATATCTTCGAGCAACACTTTCATCACTTTTAATCAAGACGGCACATTCTCTTCAAAGATTGCAGGGACCAGTTTCAGTGGAACCTATACTTTCGACGAAGCCAGCCAACAGATTAAATTGAAAGGCATGTTATTGAGCATCAATTGTTACGCTAAGAGAGAGGTAAATGGTATCTCCATATTATTTGAAGCCAAAAAGCTTCTGAGTGTCCTACAAACGATGGCAGCGTTAAGCGGACGGGCAGATTTACAGACTATCGGAGACTTAAGCAAACAGTACGACGGAGTACGTGTCGGCTTCGATATGAAGAAGTAAGTTTTATCGCAACACATACTTTTTTCTGCAAAAATATGCAGAAATATTTGGTCGGGTGCAAAATAATATTTAATTTTGCACCCGAATTTTGAATAAATATACCAACATGAAAGTAAAGAACAACCGTCTAGAGGCATTGCGGCTGATTATTTCGAGCCAGCAGTTAGGAAGTCAGGATGAGCTTCTTAATGCCTTACAGAAAGAAGGCTTCAAACTCACTCAAGCCACACTAAGCCGCGACCTCAAGCAGTTGAAAGTGGCAAAGGCTGCCTCTATGAGTGGTAATTATGTGTATGTGTTACCCAACGAGACAATGTACAAGCGCGTAAGTACCCCTAACAGCATCCGTGACATGATGAAGGTTCCAGGATTTGTTAGCATAAATTTCTCTGGCAACATGGGAGTGATCAAAACACGTCCCGGCTATGCCAGTTCTATCGCTTGGAATATAGATAATAGTGACATACCAGAGATTATCGGCACGATAGCCGGCGATGATACCATTTTTATAGTCATCAAAGAAGGCGTAAAGCACCAGCATGTCGTAGAAGCCCTGAGCGACGTAGTACCAAACATGAAATAAGCAAAATATTATTATAGGATTTATTGATAATACACATCAATGGAACAAGAAAATGAAATAGAAGTTCTAGTGGCCGCTCCAGAGCACGAGAAATATGTAGACACCATTCTGGAAACGATAGCAGATGCCGCAAAAGTACGTGGCACCGGTATTGCCAAGCGTACACACGAGTATCTGACTAAGAAGATGCAGGAAGCCAAAGCCGTTATAGCCCTGACCAAAGACGGCACATTTGCAGGTTTCAGCTATATTGAGACATGGGAAAACCAGCAATATGTAACGACATCAGGACTTATTGTACACCCTGATTTCAGAGGGCATCACGTGGCAAAGCGTATCAAGGACCTGACATTCTCACTTGCCCGCACCCGCTGGCCGCATGCCAAGATATTCTCTCTGACAAGCGGAGCCGCCGTTATGGCAATGAACACAGCACTGGGCTATCAGCCTGTGACCTTCGCCGATCTCACTGACGACGAGGCTTTCTGGCGAGGATGCGAAGGCTGCGTGAATGTGGATGTGCTCCACAGGACTGGTCGCAAGTACTGCATCTGCACAGCGATGCTCTACGACCCGACAGAGCATCTGCCAGTAAAGATTCCCGACGAGGTCATCAACCGCATCCGTCATTTGGAAGAAATAGAAGAACAATAAAAACAACAAAGATATGGCAAACAAGAAAGTAGTAGTAGCATTCAGTGGTGGACTTGACACCAGCTATACAGTGATGAAACTGACCCAGGACGGCTGGGACGTATATGCAGCATGCGCCAATACAGGCGGTTTCAGCGACGAACAGCTGAAGAAGAACGAAGAGAACGCCTATAAGCTCGGCGCGAAAGCATACGTCACTCTCGACGTGACACAGGAGTATTATGCCAAGTCGCTGAAATACATGATCTTCGGCAATGTCCTGCGCAACAACTGCTACCCTATCTCCGTGTCAAGCGAGCGCATCTTCCAGGCCATCGCCATCGCCCGCTATGCCAAGGAGATCGGTGCTGACGCTATCGCACACGGAAGCACAGGGGCAGGAAACGACCAGATACGCTTCGACATGACATTCCTCGTTATGGCTCCCGGAGTGGAGATCATCACCCTCACCCGCGACAAGAAACTCACCCGCAAGGAAGAAGTAGACTATCTTAACGAGCATGGATTCTTCGCTGACTTCACCAAACTCAAATACAGCTACAACGTCGGCATCTGGGGCACCAGCATCTGTGGCGGCGAACTGCTCGACCCCACACAAGGGCTGCCAGAAGAGGCCTATCTGAAGCACGTGACTGCCAAGGAGGAGGAATGCACACTTAAGATCACCTTCGACAAAGGTGAGATTGTGGCAGTGAACGGCGAGAAGTTCGACGACAAGATCAAGGCCATCCAGAAGATAGAAGAGATAGGCGCATCTTATGCCATCGGCCGCGATGCCAACGTCGGTGACACCATCATCGGCATCAAGGGCCGCGTAGGTTTTGAGGCAGCAGCTCCAAAGCTCATCATCGAGGCACACCGGCTGCTGGAGAAGTCGACACTCTCCAAGTGGCAGCAATACTGGAAGGACCAGGTAGCCAACTGGTACGGCATGTTCCTTCACGAAAGCCAGTACCTCGAGCCAGTGATGCCAGATATTGAGGCAATGCTCACCTCAAGCCAGCGCAATGTGACAGGAACATCCATCCTGAAACTTCGCCCCTACGGATTCGAGACCGTTGGTATTGACTCTGCCAACGACCTCACAAAGAGCAAGTTAGGAGAATACGGAGAGACCCAGACAGGCTGGACAGCCGACGAGGCGAAGGGATTTATCAAAGTCAGTTCAACACCTCTCCGCGTTTACTATGGTATCCATAAAGACGAGAAGAGATGATTAAAGTAGGAATATTAGGTGCAGCAGGGTACACAGGCGGAGAACTTATCCGCCTGCTGCTCAACCATCCCGAGGCAGAAATCCTATTTGCCAACTCCGAGAGCAATGCAGGCAATCTCGTCAGCGACGTCCACGAAGGACTTGTCGGCGAGACCGACTTGCGCTTTACCGACGAGATGCCTTTCGACAAGGTGGATGTCGTCTTCTTCTGCTTCGGTCACGGCAAGAGCGAGGCCTTCCTCAAGGAGCATACTATCCCTGAGAATGTCAAGATCATCGACTTGGCACAGGATTTCCGGATCAAGGGCAACCACGACTATGTCTACGGCCTGCCCGAGATCAACAAGGCAGAGATCCAGCAAGCCCGGCACGTGGCCAACCCCGGCTGCTTTGCCACTTGCATCCAGGTGGCCCTGCTGCCTGCAGCCTATCTGAATCTGCTCAAGGAAGACGTGTCCGTCAATGCCATCACTGGCAGCACGGGTGCCGGCCAGAAGCCAGGTGCCACCACACATTTCTCCTGGCGCACTGACAACCTGAGCATCTACAAGCCCTTCCAGCACCAGCACATCGCTGAGATCCGCCAGTCGCTGAAGCAGGTACAGGGCTATCTCGATGCCGACATCGACTTCATCCCCTATCGCGGCAACTTCGCCCGAGGCATCTTCTGCACAGCCGTTGTCAAGACACCCGCCCCAGTGGAAGATGTCATAGAGGCTTACAAGGACTTCTATCGCGACGCAGCGTTCACCCACTACAGTGACAAGCCGCTCGACCTGAAACAGGTGGTGAACACCAACAAGGCTCTGGTACATGTCGAGAAATACGGTCAGAAGCTGCTCGTCACCTCCTGCATCGACAATCTGCTGAAAGGTGCTGTAGGCCAGGCCGTACAGAACATGAACCTCATGTTTGGCGTCGCCGAGACCGCTGGTCTCAGGCTCAAAGCCTCAGCGTTCTGAGTGAATAGAATAGTGAATAATTTGCTATCGCGCCATATCTGCCTGCAGGCAATCATACTTACCTGCCTGGTTGCCGTGCTACCGACTGCGGCACAGCAGCCTGGTACTGTTGGCAGTTGCCCTGAAGTCAGGATAGAACTGGAGCAGCTGCCCGACCTGAACATCCCCCGTGCAGGCCATCATGCGTTCTGCGCCAACGGCGAGTATGTCGTGGCCGGCGGTCATACCAACGGCTTCGTACCAACCCTACTCCAAAAACCGTGAGTTAACTCAAAACACGATTTGAGTTAATTCGGAAGTACTTTTGAGTTAACTCACGGATTTTCTGGAGTGCAGAGGTTCTTTTGTTAGAATGCACATGGGGTCAGAGGAACAATGTGTAACAATCTGGCAAAAACTTACAAAGTTTTTTTTGCAAAACCTCAAGACCTAACATTCCAAAATCATAATTCGTTTATTATCAATAGATTACATAAAATTTCTCCGTTATGAGACCTAACATAAACCTAACATAGAGGTAACATAAACCTAACATAAGAGGTAACATGAAGACCTCCGATTCGAGCCTCTTTATGGGCGTCCCAATGTTAGGTGTCACGTTAGGTTTATGTTAGGTTTATGTTAGGTCTTTGTTACCTTTTTGTTAGGTCTTGGAAACGGGGAAACCGCCTGAAAGTCATTTATTTAAAGGCAATCCGATTAAACGGATGTTAGGTCTTGACAATAAGTGGTACTTATTCCGCAATAAGGCGCACTTATTAGATGATACATGGTCCTTATCAGACAAGAAGAATATTCCCACAATGGGACAGCAACATTCCCAGGTTGGGACTAAAGTGTTCCCACGTTGGGACTAAAGTATTCCCATGTTGGGAATGTGCCTCGCACTGGGTCTTCCAGTAGCGCAACAACAAAGTTTGCAGTCCGCTACCCAGAATCAGGCGGTGGAGCTGTAGACTGTACATGAAAAATAAAGTAAGATAGTAGAATCACATCTGCAGCGTCTCCCCTCCGTTTTTATTTAGAATAATTATGCTTTACGCATGCAATCTGCAGGCGGAAAGTACAAATTTATGCAAAAAGACAAGTGAACCTGCCGAGTTTTCGGATATTTACCGTAACTTTGCAGGCGATTATATATATATTAAGGTACACAAATGAAACTATTCGACGTCTATCCGCTCTTCGACGTGAACATCGTCAGGGGCAAAGGTTGTAAGGTATGGGATGACAAAGGGCAGGAGTATCTGGACCTCTATGGCGGGCATGCCGTCATCAGCATCGGGCACTCACACCCGCACTACATCGCGAAAGTAACAGAGCAGCTCAACAAAATTGGTTTCTATTCCAATTCGGTGATAAACAAGCTCCAAGTAGAGTTGGCCGCACGCTTAGGGAAAATCAGCGGCTACGACGACTACCAGCTGTTCCTCATCAACTCCGGTGCCGAAGCGAATGAGAACGCCCTGAAGCTGGCATCATTCAAGACCGGCAACACACGTGTGCTGAGTTGCGAGAAGGCTTTCCACGGGCGCACAAGCCTCGCTGTGGAGGTGACAAATAATCCGAAGATTATTGCCCCCATCAACGACAACCATCATGTGCGTTACCTGCCTCTGAACGATCTCGAGCCCTGGGTTCGCGAGTTGTCAAAGGGAGGAGTCGCTGCCGTTATCCTGGAATGCATTCAGGGAGTGGGCGGCATACAAATGGCTACACCGGAGTTTGCACAAGGACTGGCTTATGCCTGCAAACGATACGGTGCGGTGCTCATCTGTGACGAGATACAGTGCGGATACGGACGTAGCGGAAAGTTCTTCGCTCATCAGTGGCTGGGAATCAAGCCCGATATCATCACCGTTGCCAAAGGCATCGCCAACGGATTCCCGATGGGAGCGGTACTCATCTCACCAGACTTCGAACCTGTATATGGCCAGTTGGGTACCACCTTCGGAGGCAATCATCTGGCATGTGCCGCAGCCCTTGCCGTGCTCGACGTCTTCGAGGAAGAAGGCCTGGTGGAGAATGCCCGCATCGTAGGCGACTACCTGATGGAAGGCATCAGGAACATCGGCAGTTCACACATCAAGGAAGTGCGCGGCCGTGGACTAATGATCGGCATCGACCTCGACATGCCGCATGCGATGGTGCGCAAGCCGCTCATCAAGCATGAGCACTGCTTCACGGGCTGTGCAGGACAGAACATCCTCCGACTGCTGCCACCACTGTGCCTCACAAAAGCAGAGGCAGACGATTTCATCGAAAGGCTTATCAGAGTTAAACCAGAAGAAGACTAAAGATTATGAAGATATCAGTGATAGGTGCCGGAGCCATGGGAGGTGCTACGGTAGAAGGGCTCATCAAAGGCGAGCTGTTCAAGAATGAAGACATCACCGTCAGCGACCCTTCATCCCAGGTGACAGACAAGTTTGCAAAGAAGGGAATCAGCGTGACGACAGACAACAAGTTGGCAGCCGACATTGCAGACATCGTATGTGTAGTGGTAAAGCCCTGGCTCGTCGAGCGCGTGCTTACCGATATCAGGCCAGAGCTCAATCCCAAGAAGCAGATCCTGATTATCATTGCCGCCGGCGTATCATCGGAAAGCATCAGAGGCTGGCTCGGTGAGAATTGTCCTCCCCTGTTCCTGGTGATTCCCAACATTGCAATCGCAGAGATGGCATCGATGACATTCATCGTGCCCTGCGGCGATGCGGCACAGCACCATACAGAGCAGGTGAAGGCCATCTTCGACGAGATGGGCGACACTCTCATCACCGACGAGCAGCACCTTGCCGCAGGCACTACCCTTGCCTCTTGCGGCATCGCTTATGCCATGAGGTATATCCGCGCAGCATCAGAGGGAGGTGTGGAACTTGGTTTCAAAGCCGATGATGCGAAAAAGATAGTGATGCAGACGATGAAGGGAGCCGTAGAACTGCTTGATGCCAGCGGCATGCATCCAGAGGCAGCCATCGACCTGGTGACCACGCCTGGAGGACTAACCATCAAGGGACTTAACGAGATGGAGCATGCAGGCTTTACATCAGCAGTAATAAGAGGCCTGAAAGCTGGACTTAAATGAAATCCGTAAACATAAAACATAATGGTAGACGAACAATTAAAACAAATAGGTGAGCGCCTTCGTGGACTCCGCGACGTGCTCGACATCCCAGTGAGTGAAATGGCTGAGACTATCGGCATAAGTGCTGACAAGTATGAGAAGATCGAGGCAGGAGAGATGGACATCACCATCTCAAACCTGATGAAGATTGCCCACAAATATGGTGTATCGACAGAGGAGCTGATCTTCGCCGAGGCACCTCACATGAAGTCATACTACGTGACACGCAAAGGCCAGGGCATGAGCATCGAGCGCACAAAGGCTTACAAGTATCAGTCGCTGGTAGGCGGTTTCGTAAACCACAAAGCCGACGTCTTCATTGTTACCGTCGAGCCCAAGCCGGGTGCACGCACCATCTATAAGAACTTACACCCCGGCCAGGAGTTCAACATGGTGCTTGAAGGAAAGATGGAACTGTACATAGGAGGCAAGACCATCGTGCTCGAAGAGGGCGACTCCATATACTTCGACTCGACCAAGCCGCATGGAATGCTTGCCGTAGGCGACAAGGCAGTGAAGTTCCTTGCATTTACGATAGAATAAAACTAGACTTATGATAGAGAGATTTTTAAAGCAGACGAAATTCACGTCTGTAGAAGACTACAACAAGAATCTGAAGTTCATCATCCCTGAGAACTTCAATTTCGCTTACGACGTAATGGATGTGTGGGCAGAGGAGGCTCCTGAGAAGCTTGCCATCCTCTGGACTAATGACCAGGGCGAGGAGATCCGCACCACCTACGGCGAGCTCAAGGTACAGACCGATCAGGCAGCAAGTTATCTGATGTCATTAGGCATTGGCAAGAACGACCCCGTGATGCTCATCCTGAAGCGCCGCTACGAGTGGTGGGTGGTGATGCTGGCACTCTGCAAGATAGGAGCCATCGTTATTCCTGCTACCCACATGCTCACAAAGCATGATATCGTTTACCGCAACAACCGTGCCTCAGTGAAAGCCATCATCTGTGTCGACGATCCTTATGTGACCGAGCAGATACGTCTGGCAAAGGCTGAGAGTCCTACCGTCAGGGAGTACATCACGATAACAGACCACGGGAAGCCCATACCTGAGGGATTCCGCGACTGGCAGTCAGAGTGGACCAACGCCCCGAAGTTCGTACGTCCGGCTTTCGTAAATGAGAACGACGACACAATGATAATGTACTTCACCTCTGGCACCAGCGGCGAGCCTAAGATGGTGGCCCACGACTATCTGTATGCCCTGGGGCATCTTTCCACAGGATGCTTCTGGCACAACCTTCATGAGGGGTCGTTGCATCTTACTGTGGCAGATACCGGTTGGGGCAAAGCCGTATGGGGCAAATTCTATGGCCAGTGGTTTGCAGGTGCGACAGTATTTGTGTACGACCATGAGAAGTTCAATGCCGACAACCTGCTCCGCCAGATAGAGAAATACAAGGTAACGAGCTTCTGTGCACCTCCGACGATCTATCGTTTCATGATACGTGAGGACTTGTCTAACTACGACCTCTCCTCACTCGAATACTGCTGCACAGCCGGCGAGGCGCTCAACCCTGCTGTCTTCGATAAGTTCTACGAGAAGACAGGCATCAAGATGATGGAGGGTTTCGGACAGACAGAGACCACTATGACCCTTGGTACATTCCCCTGGATGGAGCCAAAGCCCGGTTCTATGGGTATTCCCAACGCACAGTACAACATCGACCTGCTTCGTGCCGACGGTACCTCATGCGAAGACGGAGAGAAGGGCGAGATTGTCATCCGTGTGGGTGACAAGAAACCTATCGGACTCTTCAAAGGCTACTATCGCGATGACGAGAAGACACGCGAGGCCTGGCACGACGGGATATACCACACTGGTGATATGGCGTGGAGAGACGAAGACGGATACTATTGGTTTGAAGGCCGCATAGACGATGTCATCAAGTCATCAGGCTATCGTATTGGTCCGTTTGAGGTAGAGAGTGCCCTTATGACTCACCCTGCAGTCGTGGAGTGCGCCATCACCGGAGTACCTGACGATATTCGCGGAATGGTGGTGAAGGCCACTATAGTGCTGGGTAAGGAGTGGAAGGACAAGGCTGGCGACGACCTCATCAAGGAACTCCAGCAGCATGTCAAGAAGGAGACAGCCCCATACAAATATCCGCGTATCATCGAATTTGTAGATGAGCTGCCAAAGACTATCAGCGGTAAGATACGCCGCGTGGAGATTCGGCAAAAGGACGCAGAGAAGTAATGGCATCACATAATGTGCTTGGCAAATGGGGCGAGGAACTTGCTGCAGAATATCTGCAGCGGAAAGGTTACTCCATTATAGAGCGCGACTGGAAATCGGGGCGTCGTGACATCGATATTGTGGCAACAGACGACGACACGGTTGTCTTCGTCGAGGTCAAGACCCGTCACGACAGCCTGTTTGGTCCACCAGAGGAATCTGTCGACTACCGTAAGCGTGAGAACCTGCGACTTGCCATCAACCATTATGTCAAGTGTCACAATGTCAGCCTGCCTATACGCTTTGACATCATCAGCATTATAGGCAGCTTGGGGCATGAGACGAAGATAGAGCATTTTGAAGATGTGCCATTGATATAACGTATTTTCAGAGAAATGAAGAAAAGAGTTGTAATAAAGGTAGGATCAAACGTACTGACACGGCATGACGGGAAACTCGACGTCACTCGCATGTCGGCACTCGTGGATCAGATAGCCTGGCTGAGGAAGCAGGATATCGAGGTGATTCTCGTCTCTTCCGGAGCTGTGGCCTGCGGACGAAGAGAACTGACAGTAGACCACTCACTTGACTCTGTAGAACAGCGACAGCTCTTCTCTGCTGTAGGACAAGTAAAGCTCGTCGGGCTCTACTATGACCTTTTCCGCGAGTTCGGCATCCATGTGGGACAGGTACTGACAATGAAGGAGAACTTCGAACCAGGCGAGCAATATCAGAACCAGCGTGCCTGCATGACAGTGATGCTCGAAAACGACGTGTTGCCGATTGTGAATGAGAACGACACCGTGTCAGTAACAGAGCTGATGTTTACTGACAACGATGAGCTGTCAGGCCTTATCGCCCGTATGATGAAGGCAGACACACTGATCCTGCTCTCGAATATCGACGGTATCTTCGACCGCCATCCCGACGACCCTGGAGCTAGGCTTATATCGACTGTTGCCCCAGGCCGCGACCTCTCTGAGTATATCCAGCCAGAGAAGAGTGCCTTCGGCCGTGGAGGCATGCATTCCAAATATACCACAGCAAACAAAGTGTCACAGGCAGGTATCAGAGTTATCATTGCCAATGGAGAGAGGGAGAATATCCTCACCGACCTGATGGAGCATGCCGACACCACGCCACATACAGAATTTCAACCATCATAGATATGCAGCTGAAAGAGACTTTTGAGAGAGTGAAACGAGCCAGCAAGAGTCTGGCAATGCTTAACGACGAGCAGCGGAATGAGATACTTGTTGCCGTTGCCGATTCTATTATAGACAACAAGGCGAGAATCCTCAAAGCTAACGCCCAGGACCTTGCAAAGATGGAGAAGAGCAATCCTCTCTACGATCGCCTGCAACTTACCGACAGCCGTCTTGAAGGTATCGCGTCTGACATGCGTAATGTGGCTACCCTACCCTCGCCATTAGGTCATATCACCAAGCAGAAGACACTTGACAACGGTCTCCGACTGTGCCGCATAAGTGTGCCTTTTGGTGTCATCGGTATGATCTACGAGGCTCGGCCTAACGTCACATTCGACGTATTCTCACTATGCTTCAAGAGCGGCAATGCATGCGTGCTGAAAGGTGGCAAGGATGCTGACTGCTCTAATCGGGAAGAGGTGGCACTGATTCACGAAGTGTTAGAAAGATACGGCATCAGCAAGGATGTCGTTGCCCTGCTCCCAGCCACCCACGAGGCTACTGGCGAGATGCTCAATGCAGTGGGCTATATCGACCTCTGCATCCCTCGCGGCGGGCGCAAGCTCATCGACTTCGTACGCGACACGGCACGGGTGCCTGTCATCGAGACTGGAGCAGGCGTGGTGAACACCTATTTTGACAAAGACGGTGACCTGGAGATGGGCAAAGCGATTATCAACAATGCCAAGACCCGCAGGGTATCTGTATGCAATGCCCTCGACTGCCTCATCATCCACGAGAGCCGCCTTGGCGACCTGGGAGAACTGGTAAGTATGATGTCAGAGAAAAGAGTGATTATATATGCCGACAGTCAGGTCTATGCCTCGCTCGACGGTAAGTATCCTTATCTCGAGCATGCCACTGACGACAGCTTCGGAACCGAGTTTATGGATTACAAGCTTGCTGTCAAGACTGTCAGATCGCTCGAAGAGGCACTCGAGCATATAGACATGAACGGCTCCGGACACAGCGAGTCGATTATCACCATGAGCGAGCAGACAGCACGTAAGTTCCAGGCTCATGTCGATGCGGCATGTGTTTATTGGAATGCACCGACATCATTCACCGACGGAGCACAGTTCGGGCTGGGAGCTGAGATTGGCATCAGCACACAGAAACTCGGTCCGCGCGGTCCTATGGCGCTCGAGGAAATATGTACCTACAAATGGCTCATAGAAGGTGAAGGACAGATTAGACCATAGACCCGTCGACAAAACAGGTGCTTAGACATATAGACAATTAAGAAATAAAAATAAGGATAAGATGAAGAGTTTTATTAATGTACAGGATATCGGCCCGTTGGAAAAGGCAATGGCCGAAGCTTTTGAAATCAAGAATGATCGCTACAAATTCCAACATCTGGGCAAGAACAAGACCCTGATGATGATCTTCTTTAATAACAGCTTGCGCACACGCCTCTCAACACAGAAAGCTGCAATGAACCTCGGCATGAACGTCATCGTACTCGACGTGAATGCCGGCGCCTGGAAACTGGAAACTGAGCGTGGCGTCATCATGGATGGCGACAAGAGTGAGCACCTGCTGGAGGCTATACCTGTAATGGGATGCTACTGCGACCTCATCGGAGTGCGCTCGTTTGCAGGACTCACCGACCGTGAATACGACTATGCCGAGACCGTCCTGAATCAGTTTATCAGATATTCCGGACGTCCCGTCTTCGCTATGGAGACAGCTACAGTGCATCCTCTCCAGGCATTCGCCGACCTCATCACTATCGAAGAGCATAAAACCAACAGACGTCCGAAGGTAGTCCTCACCTGGGCTCCTCATTGCCGTGCTCTGCCTCAGGCAGTGCCTAACTCGTTCGCACAATGGATGAATGCGGCTCAGGACGTGGACCTCGTCATCACACATCCAAAGGGCTACGAGCTGGATCCAAAGTTCGTTGGCAATGCGACCGTAGAGTACGATCAGAGAAAAGCCTTCGAGGGTGCTGACTTCATCTATGCCAAGAACTGGAGTAACCCTGGAGTGACCAACCCGTCCGACTACGGTAAGATCACTTGTGAAGACCGTTCTTGGACTGTCGACACAGAGCACATGTCATGGACCAATAATGGCAAGTTCATGCACTGTCTGCCTGTTCGCCGAAACCTTATCGTTACCGACGATGTCATCGAGTCGCCCAACAGCCTTGTAATTCCAGAAGCAGCAAACCGCGAGATAAGTTGTTCAGTAGTAATAAAACGAATGCTTGAAGATCTATAAGATATGATTTCATTTGAATGCGACTATAATAATGGTGCCTGTCAGGAAGTTATCGACAACCTGGTGAAATACAACTCAGCGAAGCCCACCCCATACGGCTTCGATGAGTTTTCCGAGCGAGCCAAATGCCGTATCCGCGAGGCATGCGGTATGCCCGACGCACAGATATTCTTCCTCACAGGAGGAACACAGACCAATGCCACTACCATCGATTCGATGCTATATCAGTATGAAGGAGTAATCTGTGTGGGCAGCGGGCATATCAATGTACACGAGGCCGGAGCGGTGGAGTTCACGGAGCATAAGATTATCACTATCGGCGACACTGACGGGAAGATGGAGGCAAAGGTACTCGACAAGTATCTCGACAACTATTTGCACGACGGCAACAAAGACCATGCCGTGCATCCAGGACTGGTCTACATCACTTTCCCCACAGAGCTCGGCACACTCTATACCGCCAGGGAGCTCAACAATCTCTATCAGGTATGCCAGCGCTACGAGATACCTCTTTACATCGACGGAGCTCGTCTGGGATACGGCCTGATGGCAGAAGGCAATGACATCACCCTGCCCTATCTGGCCCGCCACTGCGATGTCTTCTACATCGGAGGCACGAAGATAGGAGCTTTGTGCGGAGAGGCAGTGGTGTTCACTAACCGCAAGGCTCACAAGCACTTCTTCTCTATTCAGAAGCAGCACGGTGCCGTAATAGCCAAGGGAGCACTTATAGGCCTGCAGTTCGATGCCCTTTTCACCGACGACCTTTACTTCAAGCTATCTGAACACGCCATTAAGATGGCTATGAGGATGAAAGATATCTTCAAGCGAAAGGGATATCAATTCCTTGTAGACTCTCCAACCAACCAGCAGTTTGTCATCATCAACAATGCACAGGTAGAGCGTCTGGGCGAAAAGATGCTTTTCACACATTTCGGCCAAGCCGACAAGCAGCATACTATCTGCCGCTTCGTAACGAGCTGGGCTACAACAGAAGAAGAAATCAACGAACTGGATAGATTACTAACTTAACTTAAAAAAACAATGAAGAAACTATTAAGAGCTGCACTTGCGGCATTATTACTCCTAACAACAAGTGAGGCAACAGCCACAAAGCTTATCAGCCTCAAGGTAATCGACAAGGAATATCTGATGATCCAGTTCCGCGATGGTGAGGTGCACTACAGAGACAGCGGGAAAGGTGCAAGTGCCTATCTCGGCCACACTTTCGTGGAAGGCGACGACACGCTGCTGGTATTCGGCGAGAAGCTGAAGACCGCCGAGGCTCAGAATGCAGCTCTCTGGCAGATCAGTTCATCTGACGACAAGCTCTTCGGCACAGCCCAGCCCGTAAAGGTCTTCCGTAAATCGAAGCCGATGAATATCGACCACACACTGACCTGCGAGAATGACCACTGGCTCTTCCTGCAGTTGCCCAAGCCTATGCGGCAGGGATGTACCTATAAGGTGAACATACCCGGCAGCATCGGTTCTGACCGCACAGAAGCCAGTATCCGTTATGACGTATGGAGTAGCCAGAGTGAAGCTATCCATGTGAATATCATCGGATATTCTCCGGCAGAAGCCACGCATGCAGCTGACCTGTATCAGTGGCTCGGCGACGGAGGACAGCGTGACTATAGCAGTTGGGAGGGTCGCAGCGTATGGCTCTACAACGTTAACAGCAAGAAGAAGCAGAAGATTGGCAGTGTGAAGCTATGGAAGCGTGCCGCCGACTCCGCCAAGGAGGCTGGTGGCAAGAGCCTCGTAGGCACTGATGTGTGGAATATCGACTTCCGTGCGCAGAAGCCCGGATGCTACCGCCTGGTGGTGGAAGACGTAGGATGCAGCATGGACTTCGAGATAAGCAATGAGATATACTACGAGCCATACCGCTATTCCGTTCGCGGATACTATTACATGCGCCTTGGAGAGCCCATCGACCCAGAGCATGTCAACCCTATTCCCCGCCAGCCTCAGTTCATCCCCGAGACCGACCCCAAGGGCTTCACCGTATATAAGACCGACTTCCACCCCTGGAGTCCCGGATGGAGAGAACTTCGCACCGACGTATGGGATGAGCCCCACTTCAAGCCCCTTAAGGCATCGATATTCTGGCAGCACCGCCTGCCGGGCAATCCTGTGAATCTCGATGTCAAAGGCGGACACTCCGACGCTTTCGACTGGGACCGCCATCTGGCTCACGTAAGCAACATCTACGACATGCTACTGCCGTATCTCCTCACTGGCGGACGACTCTCCGAAGACGTGCTGGGCATCCGTGAGAGCGGCAACGGTATTCCTGACCTCATCGACGAGGCACGCAATGAGGTAGACTTCTTCCTCTCCATCCGCGACGGCGAGGCTTACTCACAGGGAGTCACAAACCCGTGTGCTGACTGGAGCGTGATGTTCCAGGCAGGATGCACCACGATGGCAGCATGGGCCAACTCAGCCAACTGTGCCATCCTCGCAGAAGCCTTCCGCGTTAATGGCAACGACTCGCTCAGGAACTACTATACCGAAGAAGCAATCCGGGCTTTCAGATTTGCCGAGAAGCAGGCCAACCAGCAGCTCGACGACCTGCAGGATGTAGGCTCGATGCAGATACGCGGCCGCGACTTCCGTCAGATGGCGGCTGCATTCCTGTACAACCTCACTGGCGACCGTCAGTGGGAAGACTTAATGGTAAAGGAGAGTATGGTAAAGAACCAGAACTCTATGCTGTTCAGCAAAGGCAGGCATGGGTTCTTCGGTGTAGGCGTAATGCATGAAGAGAACAAGCAGCTCGTACCCTTCTGCCAGTATTGGGCAGCAGCAGCCTACATCACTTGCCCTCAGCAGCGCCACTACGCAGAATTCTATGACAACCTGAAAGCCGTAATCCGAAACAATGCCGAGGCATACAACATCAGTCATGCCTCCCTGCGCCCGTCGCGCCGAGCAGCCAACGACAGCCGCTGGCAGACATCACAGAACCTTCAGCTCGTGATGCTCGCTCACTACATCGCCGACAAGGCCCGGAAGAAGCAGCTTGAGGGTATCATGTACACAGAGGCAGGCTGGGCATTGGGCCGCAATCCCGGCAACATCGTCGAGATGACCGGACTTGGTGAGCGTCATCTCACCGACGTATATTCCACAGGCCGCAATGACGGTGAGCCGGGCACACATCCTGGCCAGACTCCGTTCAACGGCACAGAGACCTGGTCGCCAGGACATAATGGCGGTGATGCACGCGTGATACTTACCAACTGCTATCCCGACTGGCAAGATGGCGGCTGGCCACGACAGGAGTCATACTTCAACCAGCGCTACTTCTGGGTAAACGGTGAGTTCACCCCGCGTGAGACTATGCGAGGCAAGATGGCTCTCCTGGCCTATCTGTATGGAATAAGGTAAGGGCACATGCCGGCAATATCATAAGCAAAGCGGTCGGATGATCACAGATGTGACTATCCGACCGCAGTGTTTCTATCCCTGATTCAGGGTCAGTCAGTGGTCTGTATCACCAGTGTCTCTCCACTGTCGAGGGCTGTCTTGATGTCACGGCCTCCGCTCTGAACCTTGCACAGGCTGATGTCTTCGCCCTGCACCTCCTCTACTCTCAGTTTGCCTATCTGCTTCTTAGCTTCCCTGCCCGCTACTGTCTTCACAGTATACACAGCCATGTGCAGTCCGGGATACGCTCCCTCTGCAGAACCCAGGTCGATATACACCTCCTTCTGCTTGTCTTTCTTGTCACGGGCACCTTCGAGCACCTTGGCAGTGAGCGGCAGCCAGCGGTTATAGTACCTCGTAACCCTACCAGACAGATTTTCGAGCGCCTTCATCATTGCTCCATCCTGAGTCTCGATCCACGAGATGTCCCACTCAGAGATATTGAAGGTAGGACTGTCAACGATCTCATCGGTCTGCGCATTCTTAACGTGCAGGGTCACACCTATAAGGGCCTTATAGTAAGTCCTGGTGCGCGTCTTGCCGTCTACCTTGTATGTCTCTGTCTTAGAGGTAGTAGAGAGATTCGACACGGTGCCGTCGGCATACAGAGCCCCCGGCCTTGCAGCCTCATCCTTTGAGAGCTGCCCGTCGATGACAGTGATACGATGAGTCTGCGACAAGCCCTTTAACACAGCAGCCCGCACGGCATCCTGATATTTACCCTGGTCGCTTGTGACTTCGCCCAGCAGTACTGCATCAAGTATCTTCGACAGCGTACCCTTATCCTCGGGTTTCGTATAGGTCATGCTGTTCATCCCAAGAACCACTTTTCCATTCCGCCCCTCCTGGGCCAGCATCTCCATGCCAATAACCAGGCACAGGGCTAACATCACGTACTTATTCATACTCATATTCTCTTCTGATAATTTTGGCGGCAAAGATACAAAATATTTTCAAGACATGCAAATATTTCGTCAAATCGTTGATATGACCCTATTTTTGTGTGAACTATCCTTTTCCGTTCTGCCTTGCGACATGCTATATACTGACGTAAACAGGTTCGCTGAAAAAAAAAGGTGATTCGCAGAATAAAATTGCAGGATAGGGGAGCAATGTCTAACTTTGCAGTGTAATTAAAAAGTAAAACAGATATGACAGAACTGCTAAGCACCTTTGCTCCCATATCATTGGAGCAGATGTCGGGGGTAAAACTCATGAACAGGACGGACACAAAGTTTGTCACAACGACGGAGCGCCTGCGCCTGCTGCTCCAGATGGCACGCAATGACTACTATGTACAGGAGATTGACGGCATACGTAACCTGGAGTACGATACGACCTACTTCGATACTACGGCGTTTGACATGTATAACCAGCACCAGTGGAACCACACCAACCGACAGAAGATACGGTTCCGCACCTACTGTATCAGCGGACTCCAGTTTATGGAAGTGAAGACAAAGAACAACCACGGGCGGACAAAGAAGAAGCGCATCGAGGTGACTGACATGGACGTGATGGAGCCTACAAAGCACGACTTTCTCGACAATCACCTACGCTACAAAGCCGAGAAACTGCAGCCCACCCTTAACAACCACTTCTCAAGGGTGACACTGGTGAACAAGGCCAAGACTGAACGGCTGACTATCGACAGCGGTCTTCACTTCAACAACATGGTGAGCGGAATAGAGAAGGATATGGGCAACCTGGTGATTGTGGAACTCAAGCGCGACGGACAGGTGTACTCGCCGGTGCTGGAGATGCTCCGACAGCTGCACATCCATCCCCACGGATTCTCAAAGTACTGCATGGGATCGGCCCTGACCAACCCGGGACTCTCAGTGAACCGCTTCAAGCGGAAACTCATAGAGATAAACAAGATCATAGAGCAATAAAGGTAATTATCACTATAAAATAAAGATATATGGAACACTTGTTATCAGTCGGTTTTGCCGACACACTGATAAGATTTGTAGTCTGCCTGTTTGTCAACTGGTTTATCGTCCAGTTCCTCTACTTCAAGAAGAGCGGACGCCGTGACTTCTACTTCACGTTTGTCATCATCTCCGTCGCCATATTCTTCCTCGTCTATCTGATGATGGGTATGGACCGTGGCAAGGCGACGATGGGCGTCGGACTCGGACTGTTCGGTATATTCTCCATCATGCGTTACCGCACCGACTCGATGCCGGTTCGCGAGATGACCTACCTCTTCGTCGTTGTGTGCCTCTCGGTGGTTCATGCCATGGCCGACTCATTAGGGGTGAACGACAGTGGCAATATAGTGGGCACGCCCATCGTCGAGCTCATCGCCATCGACCTGATCACCATCGCAGCCATCGTGGTCTTTGAGCATACGCTGAAGGTAGACCCTACAAAGCTCATTCAGTATGACCGTATCGAGCTGATCAAGCCGGAGAAGGAGCAGGAACTCATCGAAGACCTTGAGAAGCGTACAGGTCTGAAAATCAACAAGGTGGATGTGGGTGCCATCGACTTCCTGCGCGATATGGCCATGCTGCGTGTCCATTACGATGCCGTTGACGGTGCCGACATGGAGATTAACAATAAGATAAAAATCAAAAACTCGGAATATGCGAACATATAGATTTCTACCGGCAGTGCTCATGGCATTCATGAGCCTGTCTACTACTGCACAGAGTGAGTCTGGTCTATGGATGGAACTGGGGGCAGAGAAGAAACTCTCGAACCAGTTCAGCCTGGGGATAGAAGGCGACCTGCGCACCCGTAACAATCTGAAGACACTGGATCGCTGGAGCTTAGGACTCGCGGCTGAGTACAAGCCAGTTAAGTATCTGAAATTTTCTGCCGGATACACCCTGCTGAACAACAATTTCCGCGAAGACATCAGCTATAACACCAGTGGCTCCTACAACAACTGGCGTCCCTCCTACTGGGGCATCCGCCATCGTGTTAATGCCTCGGTAACAGGCACATACAAGTTTTCGAACAACCTGCGCATCTCACTGCGCGAACGCTGGCAGTGGACCTATCGTCCAGAGAAGACCGTGGAACGCTGGGACTTCGACAACTCTCAGTGGGAGGACAAGGTACGCAATGGAATGGGCAAGAACCAACTGCGCTCCCGACTACAGATAGAGTACGACAAGAAGCGTGCGCTCTTCACGCCCTATGCCAACATAGAGCTGTATAATGCTTGGGCGATCGAGAAGATACGCTACACTGTGGGTACTGACATCAACCTTTCAAAGCAGCACACCTTCAGCGTGTTCTACCGCTTCCAGGACATGAAGAATGTGGATCCCGAAGAGTATGATCCTAACATGCACTACATCGGACTGGGATATAAGCTAAAGTTTTAAGCAATAACTGATAATTGACATTCGAATCACCGTGAGCGGCGGCTCGTTCAACGTGACGGTAAGCAAGAGCTGGGCCTGCGACAACGGCTCAGAGAGTGACGACCCTGCTGACCATGTGACTATCCTCGGCTCGCCCACAACTGTCTCTCTGGACAAGAAACAAGTGACGATTATTTATTAATTCAACTTTCGCAAGCTCGCTTACTCCTTGTCTCCTCGTACATGCGAAACTTGTATCCTGTAATTACCCATGCTGTGCGCTCCGACGGTCTCTCTTATACATTACAAGCCTCCCTCTGAGCTCTCAGAGCCTCTTCTGCTGAGTGACAAAAGCCCCTCTGAGCTCTCAGAGCCTCTTCTGCTGAGTGACAAAAGCCCATCTGAGCTCTCAGAGCCTCTTCTGCTGAGTGACAAAAGGCCGTCTGACCGCTCAGAGTCTCTTCTGCTTACTGACGAGAGCCCGTCTGACTGCTCAGACCTTCCGCTTACACACTACGAGAGGGCTGCTGACTGCTCAGCAACCCTCTCTTCGGTGTTGACAGACATATGTCTTGAACTCCCTGAACTCCTTGTCTCCTTGTCTCCTCGAAACAATCAGAGACCTCTGTCCCGTGATCTTCTCGTGAGCGCTGCGATTAATCGCCGTCGCCGTCGCCGCTCGGGTCGGGCTTGGGTGTCGGTGTCGGTGTGTCGCCGCTCACCTTGCCGCCGCTGATGTAGTAGAGCCGGGCGCGGTCCTCGATGCTCAGCAGCAGGCTCACCAGCTCGGTCTGCTCGTTCGACGGCTGAAGCACCGTGAGGGCGTTGAGCACCTCGTAGGC
>DGTJ01000082.1:0-1873 GCA_002393725.1 Prevotella sp. UBA4339
CAGAAGCCCTCCCAACAAGCTACTCTGTCACAATTATTTCGGTTCTTGTTATACCAATCTAAGTTTCCGAGGCTTTCTTGGCTATGCGCGAAATAATAGCGAATGCTGATTTATACCAACGATGTCTATTCGGAGTCCGCCGAAGCGGAAACCAACGGCAAAATTACACAAAAATCTTCAATTTAGTAACACAAAACAACAAAAATCACACAAAAAGTGATGAATAAGTTTATTATTCTTCTTTCATACGCTCAGATTTAGGGGAAAATCCGGGTGCGCCATTAAGGAACTGCCTGATATTCCGCTTCACGGCCTTGTTCAGGTAACTCCTGAAAATCCTGGTATTCTCTTTTCTCCATTTTAAAACGTTGTCTATGATTCAACGTTTTTCAGGGTAAGACAGAATTTTTTTTCCAAAAATTTCTTGTTTTAAAAAAAATTGTGTATCTTTGCAGCCAGATGAGAGTGAATCATACTTGTAGATATTTTTTAATTTAACATCTTATATTATAACCAATATGCCCATCGGGATGATGCGCATGGTTTGGACTCATTTTTATTTTTTACCAGCTCGTCGAGATGATGCGCATGGTTTTTAAGTTTTATTAAACTAAAATGGTGAGGCTCACATCTGTGAGCCTCTTTCTTTTTGATAGATAGACAAATAGACAATTAGACAGATAGACATATATGGTAATAAATCCCTTTGCCCTGATAGCGGGGTGGCTGCTCGACTTCGTGTTTGGCGACCCCTCGCGGCTCCCCCACCCTATAGTGTGGTTCGGGAAGATGATAGCTGCCGGGGAGCGAAGCCTGAACAGCGGCAAAGCACGCAAGGCAAAGGGGGCAATAATGGCTGTGGGACTGATCGTTATGGTGTTTGCCCTGGCATGGATGATAAGAGCCATCTTAGGCATCTTCGCCCTGCTGTTCTTCGACGGCACTAACCAGACGGTATATAAGATACCTCTGCTGCTCTACCTCTTTGATGCGGTGGTGGTGTTCTATTGCCTTGCGGGAACGACCCTGATTCGCGAGGTGCGGGCGGTGTTCGCGGCTCTCGACAGGTCGCTGGAGGAAGGAAGGGCACAAGTGGCCCGCATCGTAGGCCGCGACACGTCGGCTCTCTCTGCACAAGAGGTGCGCACCGCAGCCCTTGAGACGCTCGCAGAGAACCTGAGCGACGGTGTGATAGCCCCACTCTTCTGGCTCGCCCTGCTCGGCACTCCCGGCATGCTGGCATATAAGATGGTGAACACCCTCGACTCGATGATAGGCTACAAGACGGAGCGATACAAGGACTTCGGATGCTGGGCGGCACACATCGACGACATCGCAAACTATATCCCCGCCCGCCTTACGGCACTGCTGATGGTGGTAGGTAATGGGGGCTGCATCATGCGCAACCTCAGATTCGTATGGCAAAACGGCAGGAACCATGCATCGCCCAACAGCGGCTATCCTGAGGCAGCACTCGCCAGCATACTTGACTGCCGCTTCGGGGGTCCGCACTACTATTTCGGCGAGCTCTTCGATAAGCCTTACATAGGCGATAACGACAGACCGCTCACTACTGAGGACATGAAGAAGGCGGTAAGCGTGAATCGTACTGCGGAGGCGATGATGATGGGGATTGTGATTGTCGTGGAATGGTTTGTGTGGAATGTTGAATGAGGAATGTACATTCGCGAGGAAGGAGGAAGGAGGAAGGAGGAAGGAGAATACTCTTGCCTCGAATCTTCCACATTCATCGAATCATCTGTTTCTGATTCTGCTTTATTTGTTACATTGGCATGAGCTAACAATACAGTCTTGGACGAAATGACTGTCCTATCCTCAACAGTAGTATCCTCCTTCCTCGTGAATGTACATT
>DGTJ01000082.1:1967-13839 GCA_002393725.1 Prevotella sp. UBA4339
TCTCCTTCCTCCTTCCTCGTGAATGAACATTTCTCCTTACTCCTTCCTCCTTACTCCTTCCTCGTGAATGTACATTCCACAAATATTCAAAGGACCTCCATCAACTCCCGCAAAGAAGCCACCTCACAATCTACCGGCTCTGAGGCAGGATAATCGGGATAGCGGTTGAAATAAGCCACTCGCAGACCTGCATGCTTGGCTCCGAGGATATCCGTCTGGAAGTTGTCGCCTATCATCAGCGTTGTCTCCCGCGATGCTCCCGACTGCCGGAGGGCATAGTCGAAATATTCCGGAGCCGGCTTGTTGTAGCCGGCATCCTCGCTGAGGATGATAGTGTCGAAGTAGTCGTAAAGACCGCAGGATCGCAACTTCTTGTATTGCACCTCGTGGAAACCGTTGCTGCACATGTGCATCCGATAGCGCTTGGAGCGAAGATAGTCCATCAGCTCCTTGGCACCGTCAACGAGCCCGGGTTTGGAACTGCAGAATTCGAGAAACCTGTCACTTGCCTCAAGACAGTAGGCATCATCGGCATTAATACCCTCACCAAATCTCAGAGGCCTGCGGAAACGCTCCAGGATGAGATAGTCACGTGTTATCTCGCCCCGCGAATAACGAGTCCACAGGTCGATGTTTGCCTTCCAGTACTCATCATAGAACACGTCGGGACAAGGGAAGTATCTCTCCAGCCCGAGCAGGTCGAAAAGCTCGTGCAAGGCTATCACGGCATTGCCATGAGTATCGTATAACGTGTCATCGAAGTCGATGAAGAGGTCAGAAATATTTTGTAATCTTTGCATTGTCGAAATTGTTCATCTCGTTAATCATCCTCACGGCAGAGTCAATAATGGGGAAGGCACACAAGGCTCCCGTGCCTTCTCCGAGCCTGAGGCCCAGACTGAGTAGCGGACGGGCATCAAGTATGTCGAGCATCATCCTGTGGGCCTTCTCATCGCTGCAATGGGTGAAAATCATATAGTCCTGAGAATCGGGATAAAGAGATATGGCAGCCATGGCACAGGCTGTCATAATAAAACCGTCTACTAATATAATAAGGTGGGATTCGGCAGCTCGAAGCATGGCACCGATGGCGGAGATCATTTCGAAGCCTCCGAAGTAGGAGAGGAGGAGGGTTTTGGAGGAAGGAGGAAGGTTTTTTGTGGAATGTGGAAGGTGGAATGTGGAATGAGAATACTCTGCTGCAGATATTTTCTTTTTCACAGCTAATGCTTCTTTCGGGAATAAACATTTCTCATTCCTCATTCCACCTTCCACATTCCACAAATTATTCCACAAAAAACATTTCTCATTCCACCTTCGGAGTGACCGTGAGAGGATTTCGTATTTGTGGCGGATGCCAGGGGCGGAGAGTCCTGCACCGGCACCGATACAGTCGGTGAGGGGAAGACCGCCAAGGACACTGAGCCAGATACTCGACGGAGAGGTGTTGGCAATGCCCATCTCTCCAATACAGAGGATACGGCAACCTTCGGCGACACAGTCGTCTACAAGGTCGGAGCCTATCTGAATCGCCTTGTCAAACTCCTCATCTGTCATTGCCGGCTCATGGAGGAAATTCCTCGTGCCTCGGGCTATCTTACGGTCGATGATACCGTCGACGCCAGAGAAGTCATAGTCTACTCCCACATCGACGATACGGAGCTTGAATCCGTGCTGACGGCAGAACATGTTCACTCCTCCTCCACCATGAGTGAAGTTGAGCATCTGCTGCCATGTCACCTCACGGGGAGAGACACTCACACCCTCACGCTCTATACCGTGATCGCCTCCTAACAGAAGATGACAAGGATGCGACAGGGAGGGAGTCAGCGTCTGCTGAATGAGGCATATCTGCATCGCCAGCTGCTCGAGCCTCCCAAGAGAGCCCTTCGGCTTGTTGAGATTGTCTATCTTCTGCTGGATAGAGTCCTTAAGGGACGTGTCTAAGGGATGTATGTCGAATGATTTCATTTTATCTTTACTGGTATTCCGCTGACCATAAGGATCACCTCGTCTGCCTTAGAGGCGATATACTGGTTCATCCAGCCTTCGAGGTCAGTAAACTTACGCTGTATGGCATTCTCACTCACCCCGCCGCTGCCTATCTCGTTGGTTACGAAGATATAGGTGGCATCGCGGGAGGTAAATCTGTCGAACTCATCCTTCACCTGAGCGAGCGACTTGTCTACGTCAGAATCGTTGGCGAAGAAGAAATTGGTAAGCCAGAGAGTCACGCAGTCTATCACTGCCACACGCCCCGACAAGTCGTGCCTGCTCAGATGAGTCTCCTCCTCTATGTTGGTCCATTGCGGTCCGCGCCGCTCCTGATGCCTTCGCACCCTCTCGCGGAACTCATCGTCCCAGACATGAGCCGTTGCCACGTAAACGGGATCGGCAGCCAGCGACAGAGCCATTCTCTCTGCCTCGCTGCTCTTGCCAGAGCGCTGCCCTCCTGTGATAAGTATTATCCTGCTCATAACGGCCACGAATAGTTGTAAAGAGAGATACAAAGGTATACCGACAGCTCCACCAGCAGGCATACCGCCCCACAGCAGTCGCCCGTATATCCGCCCAGCTTCTTCCAGATGTACAAGTAGAGCAGATACATCACTATGGCGGGAATGAAGATTATTGCTTCCCAGGGTATATCCATGATGTAGATGAAAGCCGCCATCGGCAGAAGTCCCTGCAATGCGAGGCTGATGCCTGCCTTGGCGTCAAACTTGCGGTAGACGGTCTTCGACTTCGCCTCCTCTTCGCGCCTGGCGTACGGCATCATCAGTATCAGCTGCGATGTGATCATCTTGGAATAAGGGTCGGCAGCAAATACCATCAGTGCTGCGTAGTATGGAGGGATGGAATAGATGGCAGCGGCGAGTATCAGCAGATAGAATATGAGTCCCAGCACTCCGTATGTGCCGATACGCGAGTCTTTCATTATGTCGAGAATCCTCTGCCGGCTGCTACCCCCTCCAAAACCGTCTATGAAGTCGGCAAGTCCGTCTTCATGCAATGCTCCCGTGACAAGTACACGCACAAGAATAGCCAGCACCACCACAAGGTAATAAGGCATCACCACACTGCCGAAATAGATAGTGGCACCCATCAGTGCGCCAGTGAGCCAGCCTGTCAGGGGCCAGTGCTCTACTACTGACTGATAGCATGCCTTTGGAGGCTGGCGCAGCTTCCAGAACGGCAGTCGGGTAAAGAATATGAACGATGCCAATATACGGTCGTACCACTTTGTCTGGTCAATATTCAATTCCATCCTTAAACTCTTTTATTGCCCTGACGAGGACATCGTTTTCTTCGGGAGTCTGTGCCGCTACCCGGAAGCAATGTTCGTCAAGGCCGTGGAAATTAGATGCGTCGCGTATCAGGATGCCATGATTCTCAATGAGCCAGTTCTTCAGTTCGGAGCTTGTGGTCCAATCTACATTCACAAGCATATAGTGAGTCTGGCTGTCCATCACCATGACTCCCTCTATCGCCTGCAGCTCGTCTTTTAGCCTCTGAGCCTCGCGGATATATTCCTTAATATCAGGAAGCATCTTTGGGTCATTCTCTACAAGCCACTTCCCTGCCTCTATGGCCAGGGAATTGACAGTCCAGGGCTGACGGATATTCCTCATCCTGTCGATGATGACAGGCGATGCAGTGACATATCCGAGCCGCAAGCCCGGTATGCAGTATTTCTTCGACAGCGATTGGAGCAGCATCACGTTATAGCAGTCGAGCAGCTCCTTCGGCCTGAGCATCGGCTGCAGGGTGTAGTCGGCATAGCTCTGGTCTACTACATGTAGGTAGCGCGGATGATTCTTTATCAGGTAGGCCAGCAGCGACTTCAGTATGACGTTGCCCGTGGGGTTGTCAGGATTGCATATCCAGTAGATACGGTCGTCGGGCAGTATGTCAAGTTCGTCGGTCTTCTCGTATGAGATGACATGGTCGAACATCCTGCAAGCATCGGCATATTCGGTATATGTGGGCTGCGGTATCAAAGATGCCCATCCGCGATAGAGCTGTGCTATGAGGTAGATAGCCTCGTTGGCGCCATTTGTCACCATCACCATCGAGGCAGGTATCTCCAGCCTGTCGGCAATCATCTGTTCCAGCTCCCTTGGCTCCGGCTCAGGATAGTTGCCGATAACATCAAGGCGGGTGGTGAGATACTGCTTCAGCTCTGTGAGGTCTGCGTTCTGGTAGATGTTTGAGCTGAAGTTGAACTTTATCTTGTCGCCATAGCGATATGTGTCGTCTCCGTGTCCGAAAATCATAGGCTATTTATTTTGCTACTGTTACAGATAGGTTCTTTGGATCGAAAGTGATGCCTGGGCGCTCTACGTATCGTGCCAGGGCTCCATTAGAGGCCAGCTGCTGCGGGGTGCCGATATGCAGCGCAGGCTGTTCGTCACCATGCTTCTCCATCAGCCAGAGGGTGTCTGCCACCTGGAGTGCAAGTTCAAAATCGTGAGTGGAAAGAAATATCGTCTTGTCATTCTCCCGAGCCAGCCGCCTGAGCAGCAGCATCATCTCCACCTTACTGGGGAAATCGAGAAAAGCCGTTGGCTCGTCGAGATAGATTACCGGTGTCTGCTGAGCCAGGGCCTTGGCTATCATCACCTTCTGGCGCTCTCCGTCGGAGAGGGTGTGTATCATCCGGTTTGCCAGATTGCCGATGCGTACGGATTCGATAGCCTCATCTACTACATCCCAGTCATCATCATGGAGCGTACCCCAGAAACCTGTATATGGCGAACGGCCCAGTGCCACCAGTTCACGAACCGACATATTCCTGATGTCGGGCTTCTCTGTAAGCACAACACCTATCACGTGACTTAGTTCCTTGTCGGTAAATTCTGATATCTCCCGCACTGCCTTACCGTCCTCCGCCTTTATGAAGATGCTGCCTCCAAGCTTTGGCTGAAATGCGGAAAGAGTTCTTAACAGCGTGGACTTACCGACACCGTTGGCACCAAGAAGACAAGTCAGTTCGCCTCTCTTTACACATGCGCTGATAGCGCTTGCCACAACTCTCGTATCACGGTTTTTAATACGATAGCCGATGCTTAGGTCCTGTAGTGTTATTGTCTCGTTATTCATAACTGTCAAGTGTTGTTAGCTATATAGCAGCCTATGTCCCAAGTCCTTCTCCTTGCAAACAGTAACGATCTGCCCGATCACCTCATCCATCTTTGGCACTGAGGCTACGTAATATGTGGAATAGTCAGGACAGAGCACCACGAGGTTCATTGCCTTGACACGTATGCCATAGTGCGACTCCAGCATGTATCGGTACAGATTCTGCTGGATGCAGTAGTGGTAGAATGCAGTATCAGGCAGGTTGATACCGTTAAAGCCCCGCTTGCCTCCGAAGCCCTCTACAATAGGAGCCCCTTGAGTATTCACAACCTTGGCACTGCGCTTCCAGTCGTATATAGTAAACTCTCCATCACTCTCACGGCATATAAGGTCGATGGTTCCGGCAATGTTGAGTTCCTTGTCATAGACAGGCCACTCCTGACGATAGGGACGTATCTTGTAGTCGTCGACAAAATGCAGGAAGTGCTGCTTTTCGCGCTCTAAGCTTATCTCTTCTGTCTTACCGTTATATGTGAAGGGACAGACAGTCTCAAAGAATCCTCGCTGGAAGTAGTTCTCTGTCTGAAGATGCACGAAAGTGCCTACCTCACTTGCAAGTCTCCCGATGCGGTTCCACTGGTCGAGGCTCTCTTCTACTGGGATACGGTAGCGTGACTGTTTTCGCTCTGCAGCTGCCAGGGCATCAAACTTCTCGAAGAAATATGCTATCAACGTGCTTACAGGCAGAAATCTCTCCTGCCCTGCATAGGTATAGATATGCTCATCAGGCTCGAAGTCGATAAACTGATCCTGACTGTATAATCCTGCATCGGTGAAAGTGGCCATCTTCTCTTTCATATCCTCTGTTCGTGGAAGAGGCTTGACGAGCTGCCTGCACCTCCTTTCCTCATCAGAAAGATCAAGAATCATGACAGGTGCCGGCACCTCCTCAGGAAACAGTGCTCTTTGTGCTGCCATCTTAAGGGCTTCGTTGCGGGTCCAGCGATTTTGTTTTTGTGGAATGTGGAATGTGGAATGTGGAATGAGACATCCCACGCCTAACACAAACTCCGCACATGCCTGAGGCTCTCTCTGTATCTGCTGCACGGAAAAGCGCACCACAGTCCATCCATGACGATTCAGGAGATTATCCCTATACTGATCGCCACACGAGACGTAATGAATAGGCTTGCGATCAATGGTATAAGGCTCGTCTATCTCTATGTCAATGCGCATCTCAGGACGATTGTCTGCCAGAATAGCTATATCTGGGAAAAAGGGGGGCAGAGATTCCGACACATTGATACACACATCCTGCAGTACCTGAAACCCGGAGGGCATCACCTTCTGAAGATGCTGGATGAAGAAAGCCTCCATACGGCCTGTACGAGGTCTCTGGATTCTGCGATACGGATAGAGCACCGTACCGTCTTCCGGACAACTTACAATAGGATATGATTCTGAAGACATCGCCTATTTGATCTTTGACGTCATAGGACTGCGAACACCATTATATCCTCTCAGGAATGCCTTGGCAGAGCCAAACGACAGGAACATGTCAAGACGTACCGGGATATGATTCTTATCATCGGTGATGTAGAATCGTAAGAGTTCGTGACTCTTATTGTCCTGCCGCTCATAGAAAGAGAACACCAGGCAACGGAACTTCTCTTTCGTGCCGTTCATCTTGAAGTTCTCCTTACCGCGATACTCAAGCCAGGAGTTGTTCAGGCTACGTGCATCGCTGACAGGCATGGGTATCGTCTGATGCTTCTTCATCTTCGACGCATCGAAGTTTCTGGCACGGAGGAATATCGACATCATGTCATAGATGCAGTTCCTGTAGGTGCTGGTCTTCCAGTGCTCCTCGCCATCGGCATCCACACGATGCTTCTTCAGCTGGCAGTTGCCATTAGGATAAGAATACCATATCTCGTCGATGTAATACCTGCTTCCCTCGCGGGCTCCCTTACGGAAATACAGTGGTGAGAGGTCAGGATTACAATAGCTCAGCAGAGTGTCACGCATGGTGAAGTACTTATCAAGTCTCTGGTTGCCTCGAGTGATGAGATACGACTTCCAGGCATCCTTGCCTTCAAATTTTGTCATCTTGGTATCCATCTCAGCGGAACCGACCTTCACCCAAATGAATTTCCAGTTGAAATACAAGTCATACTCAAGCATCTCCCCCGACTTGAAGGCCGTGTTTTCTATGCCGCACTGGGCAAAGGATGCCGTGAGTGATAAATGACAAGCTAACAATATCAATAATATCTTCTTCATAATCTACTTTTTCTCTAAGTTAATGCCCTTTGACTTGATGTATTCTATTCCGAGCTGCTTAGCTCGCTCTACATTACGGTTCTTTTGTTTCTTTGCCTGATCAGGCTTCTGCTTGATGATAGCCTGCGGCTTCTGACGGAAACGCGGTATTGCAGTGAGGTTCCACGACTCAGTGACGTCCCATTTCTCCTTGCACTCCACTTCCTTGGGGTAATAGTACACATCCTCGGCCTGCCTGTCGGCATCATAGTCACCGATGTCCCAGATGTCATTGCCGTTGGCATCGACAAAGGCACGTATATAGTATTTGCCGGGATTGACGTAGAGGAATTCTGCCTTGCCGTTCTTCACTCTTACCTCCTTGGAGACAACCTCCTGCGAAGAAATCAACTGAACGACAATCGACGTGTCGGCAGCCTCAACCCCACTGATATTCAGAGTCAGGGTGCTGAACTCATCGAGTGTCTTCACCTTTATACCCTGCTTGTAGGGATTCGACACCAGTCCGTAGATATCCACAAAGGCAGCGGAATCTATTTCCAGGCTATACTCCACCCCAAGGCGCCAGTCGGCCAGTATCTCATACTTACGGATGTTGTTCTCCACAGGCCGGAACACGCACTCTGCCTCATACCACAATGAGTCTATCTGAGAATAGAGATGCACTCCTGATGTGTCGCAACGCATAAGAGGCGTAGGCACATCTATGGTGATCTTCTCTCCTGGAGACATTGATGACGGGATGTTATACGTCGGTTCAAGAGGTTTTACAGGATAGATACTATCGTATTTCTCTTCCCGTTTCTTCTTCTTTTCCTGTTCTTTCTGCCATTTCTCCATCTCCCTGGCCTTCTCCTTCATGCGCTTCTCATAGGGCACCTTCGGAGTGATGTCCACGGCGGAGTCTGTCTGAAGCACCAGATTACCGAGTGTATCAGTGACATTGTACGTGATATCCATTCTGAGAGTATCCTGATTCACCAGGGTGGTATCACGGATCCAGTAGTGGACAGTATCACGCTTCTCGTTTGCCTCGATGACAAAGGCACTGTCGGCATCGAAGTTGATACCTTTTATCTTAGGCAGCAGTGAGTCGCCATAGGTGAAATACATCGAGATCTTATTTGGCTCTATTCGCTCTGTCTTCAGCAGCATACGGTCTGTCAGAGGTCGCTGGAAGGCAAGCAGTGTGATGTCGTCAGGAAGGAAGTGTGTGTACGGTTTCTGGAGCAATGCATCGATATGCAGAGAATCGCGCCATACCGTGTCTACTCTCGTGTCGGGCTTTGAAGAAGGCTCAAACGTGGTGTGATTGAAAGCTATCATCTCGCTCTTCTGGGAATAGCGGAAGTCGGCATCGGCATCCTGAAGTGCATAGGCACGGTAAGTGCCTGGGGCTACTCCCTTGATTACGAAGTGCCCGCCTCCGTCAGTACGCGACACTCGCATCAGAGGCTTTGTCTTGAATACTGTGTCAGAAAGGTCGTCATACAGACCTACGGCAATACCCTTTATCGGTTCGAGATTACTGGCATCAAGCACGTATCCTGACACCTCAAATGTATCGATGCGGTCGCCTGTCGAGAAGCTATAGGTATAGTTACCCATAGGATTGCCCTCATTATTGTCGATTATGGCATCGCTGAAATCGATGGTATAAGTGGTGTTCTCCTTGAGCGTGTCCATCAGCTCAACGATGATTTTCTTTCCTGCCGCCTTTATCTCAGGTTGTTCGAGCTGGGGTGGAGAGACAATCACCTTATTGTTGGCATCTTCCAGCTTGATAAACTCGTCGAATAATATGGTAACCTTCTTTGAGCTTACATTGGTAGCCTTATCCTCCGGTAGCGCTCCTATCACCTGTGGAGGATCGTCATCAAACCATCCGCCATCGGGCTGTCCCATCCTGGCACATCCGACGATGATACTTGCGATACAGACGATGTAAAAAAGCTTTTTCATCTGTTGAGTTTTAAAAGTTGCTCTATATAGTCACGGTTATTGCTCAACCTGGGCACCTTATGCTGACCTCCCAGTTTTCCGCGAAGTTTAAGCCAGTCATTAAACAGGTTCTGTCGTGCCACAACTATTTCGAGAGGCTGGAGAGTGATATTCTTATATCGCTTTGCCTCGTAGTCGCTGTTGATCTCCTGCAGGCGGGTGTCGAGCACTTGTGCAAACTGGCTCAAGTCTTTTGGAGGCTTGGCAAACTCTATGAGCCACTGATGGCGACACTTTGCCTTCTGATCCATAAACACGGGTGCTGCTGTATACTCCAACACCTCTGCCCCTGTCTGTTCACAGGCAAAGGCCAGGCCCTTCTCTGCATTGTCCACTATCAGCTCCTCGCCGAAGGCGTTTATGAAATGCTTCGTACGTCCGGAGATGATAAACTTATACGGATTAGTGGATGTAAACTGAATGGTATCGCCTATCTCATAGCGCCACAGTCCGCAG
The DNA here is from genome assembly GCA_002393725.1 of Prevotella sp. UBA4339. GTDB lineage: Bacteria > Bacteroidota > Bacteroidia > Bacteroidales > Bacteroidaceae > Prevotella. Next base: position 11,790 of record DGTJ01000082.1, read on the forward strand.
CAGGTAGATATCACCATGGCATAGTTCTTGCCTGTTTCCACAGCCCAAAGGGGGACGGTTTCTCTCGAATCCATAGATATGAACTCATAGAACACATCGTAGTCGAGCATCAGAAGCATCGACTTGTCTGATGGGTCATTCTGCAGTCCGAAGAATCCTTCGCTGGCATTATATGTCTCCATATAGTGCATGCGCGGCGAGGTGATGAGCTCCTCATACTGCTTACGATATGGAGTGAAAGCCACACCGCCATGAAAGAACACCTCTATATTGGGCCACACCTCTTCAAGATGAGTCTTTCCGGAAATCTCCATCATGCGAGTGAGCACAGACAGCATCCAGGAAGGTACACCTGAGATATTGGTGACATTCTTGTTCATCGCCTCACGGGCAATCTTGTCGCGCTTGATCTCGAAGTCGGAGATCAGTGCTGTCTTCTTCTTTGGCACACGCACAAGGTTTGCCAGGGGATTGATGTTCTCGATAAGTATGGCACTGAGATCGCCCACCAGCGAATCCTTCAGATTATAGTTTGGTGAGTGACTGCCTCCGAGGATCAATGCCCTGCCGTCGAAGATTCTCGACTGGGGGTTGTTTTTCAGATACATCGCTACTGCATCGAAGCCACCCTTGTAATGCATCCGCTTCAGTCCTTCCTTGCTCACAGGGATGAACTTCGACTTATCATTTGTTGTGCCTGACGACTTTGCATACCATTTCACCTTGCCCGGCCATAGTATGTCAGCCTCGCCATGGCGCATACGGTCGATAGAGCCCTTCAGCTCTTCATAAGTATTTACAGGAACATTCTTTACGAAATCATCATAGTCCTTTACTGCTGAGAATGCATGATTCCGCCCGTATTCTGTATCTTTGGCCTCACTGACAAGCCGTGCAAGCACAGCTCTCTGCAGTGCCTCTCCATCGCTGATATGTCTCTCTAATTCCCGCTGACGAGACTCAAAGACTTTTCCTACTATCTTAGTGATACTCATAATTGCGCAATTTGCGTGCAAAATTACGCAATTCAATTGTAATAGGGGAATATTTTTCGATTTTTTATCATTTAAGATGATATCTTACACCAAACTGTATAGATGGTGCCAGCGGATGGTCTTTGTAATAATGCTGCAAAGAGGTCCCGTCATCGAAGTAATATCCCAGCGATGGTTCGAGGTAAATACCTAACTGGCGGATGATGCTGTACTCCGCACCTACAGAGCCGTTTACAGACCACTGCCAGGGGTGCTTACTGATTTTGCCAGAAGACGCTTCTGAACTAATACATTTCTCTAACATCATTCCTCCTGAAAGATAAACGCTGAAATCCTTTGCTGTCAGTATCTTCCAGGATATTCCCAAAGGCAGGCCAAGATATCTGAGTTTCTGGGTATAGCCCAGATTATTATACAGAGGTATACTGAACTCAGATTTAAGATACGTGTAGCTGATACCACTGGCCAGGGCAATACTGCGACTGAGCTGATATTGCAGCGAGAGTCCGAACCGAACAGGGATATGATGTTTCGCCTCGATATCTGTGATAGAATATGGCAGCACTTTGTCATTATAGTATTTTGACCAATTAGTCATTTCTGCAGGTCCTTCGGTCGGAGAGACCTGACTATTACCTGCATCTGAATAAGAATATATTTCCTGCTTTCTCGTTGAGTTGACATAATCACTAGCAGCAAGCAGCACTCCATTGGAGCCACTAAGGCCTAAAGTCCATCTGGTTTTTGTGGAGCGTGAGGGGGTAGAATGTGGAATGTGGAATGTGGAATGTGGAATGAGATTACCTGGGTGGGAAGATTCTGCCTCAGGAGTATTCTCATTACTTATTCCACCTTCTTGCGTCACTTCAGTAGCAAGAGGTAAGTCGATAACCTCATTCTCCGAATCATCCTCATTCCTCATTCCACATTCCTCATTCCTCATTCCACCTTCCTCATTCCTCGAATCATTCGTTTCTGATTCTGCTTTATTTGTTACATTGGCATGAGCCAACAATACAGTCTTGGACGAAATGACTGTCCTATTCTCGGCAGGA
>DGTJ01000089.1:0-502 GCA_002393725.1 Prevotella sp. UBA4339
CCCATCCGTGCTCGTCGTCACCGATAAGCAGACGCTTTGGATCAGTTGACAGAGTGGTCTTACCTGTACCAGAGAGACCGAAGAAGATGGCTGTGTTCTTACCCTCCATGTCGGTGTTGGCTGAGCAGTGCATTGAAGCAATACCCTGCAGAGGCAGATAGTAGTTCTGCATAGAGAACATACCCTTCTTCATCTCGCCACCGTACCATGTGTTGATGATGCACTGCTCACGGCTTGTTGTGTTGAAGGCAACACATGTCTCTGAGTTCAGACCAAGCTCCTTGTAGTTCTCTACCTTTGCCTTAGAAGCGTTGTAGATAACGAAGTTTGGCTCGAACTTCTCCAGCTCCTCTTCTGTTGGCTGGATGAACATGTTCTTTACGAAGTGAGCCTGCCATGCAACCTCTACGATGAAACGTACAGCCAGACGTGTGGCCTCGTTGGCACCGCAGAATGCATCAACGACGTACAGCTCCTTGTTGCAGAGCTCCTTGATGGCGAT
>DGTJ01000089.1:580-5380 GCA_002393725.1 Prevotella sp. UBA4339
GCCCAAACCTCCTCGCTCATGGGGTGGTTGTCGTTCTTATATTCCTCAGTTGTCCACCATACCTTGTCGTGGCTCTGTGCATCGTCAACGATGTACTTGTCCTTAGGTGAGCGACCAGTGTAGATACCAGTCATTACGTTAACAGCGTTGAGCTCGGTGTTTACGCCCTTGTCGTAACCTGTCAGCCCTTCCTTGGTCTCTTCATTGAAGAGATACTCATACGATGGATTGTGAGCAATCACGGTAGAACCAGTGATGCCATACTGAGTTAAATCTAACTTTGCCATATTACTTTTTTATTTTAAGTTTGTGAATATTATCCTTGTTATTTTGAATTGCGCTGCAAAATTACAAAGAATTTATTAAATAAGGATGGTGAACGAATGATTATTTTGTGCGCACACAATCCTTTTAAGTTTAATTAAACTATTTTTCCGGTTGTCGTTGGTGCTTTTGTCACACCGACATAACAATTAAATATTTCTCTACAAACTAAAATTCTTCGACTTTTGTTTTGAAATTAGCACGATTTGCACTAACTTTGCACCCAGACTTAGAACCAAAGACAATTATGGAGGTTATTGATTTCAGCAAGAGCAACTCGATCATGAATCAGTATATGTCGGAGTTGCGTGACAAGAACTATCAGAAGAACCGGCTCCTTTTCCGGCATAACATCAAACGCATCGGTGAGTTGATGGCTTATGAGATTTCAAAGACACTTGAATATAAGCCTAAGACGATAACTACCCCATTGGGGACTATAGACGTCCCTCTGCCAAAGGATGATATGGTGATTGCGACGGTGCTGAGGGCCGGACTGCCTTTCCACGAGGGGTTCCTCAATGTGTTTGACAAGGCGGACAACGGGTTTGTATCGGCTTTCCGGATGTATATCAACCGTGAGCATACTGAGGTTGGCGTACATACGGAATACATTGCGACACAGAGCGTCAAGAACAAGACTCTGCTGATAGTAGATCCGATGCTGGCCACTGGTGGCAGCCTGGCTGCTGCCATCGATTCGCTGATGGAGTCGGGCAAGCCGAAGAAGATCCATCTGTGTTGCGTGATAGCCGCACCGGAGGGTATCGAGGTCGTTAAGCAGGCACTGCCAGAGGGCTCGACCATTTGGTGCGCTGCCATCGACGAGGGTATGAATGAGCACAAGTATATCGTGCCAGGATTCGGAGACTGCGGCGACCTCTGCTATGGAGAAAAGCTCCAGAGCTTCAGGAAGACAGCTAGACATTTAGAATAGTAGACAGTTGGGCAAAAGTCTAACTGTCTACTTTTCTAAATGTAAACTATCAAATGAATTTGAGGGTTCCCATGAGGTATACCAGTCCGAAGCCGAATGCCATTGAGATTATACCCATTATGATGCCCATCTTCGCCATGTCGTTCTGCTTCACGTAGCCTGTCGCAAAAGCCAGAGCGTTTGGCGGGGTGGAGATCGGCAGAATCATAGCAGATGATGCGGCTATGGCTACTCCGATGAGTACGGTCGGGGTTCCACCGATTGGGTCGAGCTTATCGCCCATAGCACTGCAGACAATTGCCAGGATAGGCATCAATAGTGCTGCTGTGGCAGAGTTGCTGATGAAGTTCGACAACATATAGCATATCGCACCTCCCATCAGTAGGATAAGCAGTGGTGAGAACTCTCCGAAGGGAATGCTCTTAACTGCATTAGCCGCCAGGCCGGAGGCATTGAGACCATAACCGAGGGCGAAGCCTCCGGCAACCATCCAGATGACACTCCAGTTGATCTGCTCCAGGTCGCGCTTGGTGATAACACCTGTCAGGGCAAATACCATAAACGGAATCATTGCGACGGTATATGAGTTGATGCCTGTGACACGGTCTAACAGCCAAAGGGCTACTGTGACGAAGAAAGTGATGATAACCACGTTGGAATGGAAGCCTTTCTTCATGCCTCCGTCAATCTTCAGCTCGATGGTCTTCTGCGTGAAGGGGAATAGACGTAGCAGGATGCGCCAGCTGATAAACAGCAGTATGAGTACCAGGGGGAACATGAACATCATCCACTGTCCGAAACCGAGGCTTAGGTTAAGCCCCTCAGGGTCATTAAGATATTTCAGCGCGATGGTGTTGGGTGGAGTGCCGATGGGGGTGCCCATACCACCAAGGTTTGCAGCAATGGGGATAGACATGGCGAGTGAGACGCGCCCTTTTCCTTCAGGTGGCAGTTGGTGGAACACTGGGGTGAGAAATGTAAGCATCATGGCTGCGGTGGCAGTATTGGATACAAACATCGAAAAGAGTCCTGTTATGAGCAGGAATCCTAAGAGCACCATCTCGCTCCTGGTGCCGAAGGGACGCAGCAGAATCTTGGCCAGCTGGGCATCAAGGCCTGTCTTGGTGGCAGCGATGGCAAGCACGAATCCTCCGATGAACAGCATGATTACCGGGTCGGCAAACGTGGCCATCACACCTTTGTAAGACAGCAACTTACCTACCTCTTCTTCGTTTACCATCGGCAGGATACCGCTGTCGGTGCAGAATAGCAGCATCAGCACGATGATGGCTACAGATGTAGCCCAAGAGGACACTATCTCAAGTATCCACATCAGTGTGGCAAAGGCGAAGATAGCGATGATACGCTGTTGGATGACAGTCAGGCCCTCAATGCCATACCAATCGGACGGGATGTTCCAGAGCAGTAAAGTGACAATGCCAACAAACAGGATCTTGATAGCGCGCATGGCGCTGTCTTCTGGGTGATACTTCCTCTGATGGCGCATCTTGTGGTATGCGTCTACCAGATGAAAGCCTTCGTAAATATGAAACATACTTTTTGGTTGAATTATTTAAATTTTCGAAAATCGCCTGCAAAATTACAACTTAAATTTTAATTTTCAGCTAATGACCATTGATTAAATTGAAACAATGAGTGTATTAATACACAAATAAAAGAAAAGTAGAACGCGTTGAGCGAATATTGATATGCGGACTTGGCAAAAGACCACCAAGTCGTGAAGTGGAAGTATGGAATATGTCATATTGTCGGTGTTTCCCGTCAAATTGGCATAGTGATACTTGCTGGCATTGTTCTTGCCTATTACTTAGTGAGCATCGCTCATGAAGAGCTTGCTTGAGATGAATAGTATTAACAATTTAAAATTATAATTAGGAGGTAAAAATTATGATGCCAGTAATGAAATCAAACAGTTGGATGCCATCAGTGTTTAATGATTTGTTCGATGCAGATTTTCTGCCGAAGACCAATTGCACTGCTCCTGCAATTAATGTGAAAGAAAGTGACAAAGCCTACACAGTAGAACTTGCAGCCCCGGGCATGAAGAAGGAGGATTTCAACGTTCATATTAACGATGAGGGCAACCTGGTCGTGAAGATGGAGAGCAAGCATGAGAGCCACGAGGATGACAAGACCACACGCTATCTGCGCCGTGAGTTCAGTTACTCTAAGTTTGAGCAGACTCTGATACTGCCTGATGATGTGAAGCGTGAGGATATCTCAGCTCACGTGGAGAATGGAGTCCTGACAGTAGATCTCCCGAAGATTGTTGAAGAGAAAGTAAAGGTTTCAAGACAAATTGATATAGCGTAAGTTTTAGGTTTTTTGGTTTTTGATTGATAGGTAGTCCCCCAATGTGATATTGGGGGACTATTCTTGTTTATGGCTTATTTCACTGTCCAGATATCGTTGGTCTCGAGCAGTTCAGTGAAGTTATGGTATTTCTTCATGCCAGATACTTCTTCGAGCTGTGCATAGACAGCGTCGTTGTAGGTAGGAGCTTCGACGTCGCGGATGACACCGAGGGCAATGGGGAATCCGTCCTCAGGGCTCATCATGGCGAGCTTCAGCTGAAGTGTGTTGTCCTCGCAGTGAGCATCGTGAACGAGTACGTCGTCAAGGGTATATCCGTCTTTCCCGATCTCTACTACCTTCAGACCGAAGCCCTGCTGCACGAGTCCGAACTCATTATTCTCACCGAAGACAAGCTTCTCACCGTGCCTTACGTAGATGGCGTTCTTCTTACGACCCTCATTGTTGTAGACTATGTCGTGGCAGTGGTCATTGAAGATGACGCAGTTCTGCAGCACCTCTATCACGCTTGCCCCCTTGTGCTCATAGGCAGCTTTCAGCACCTCTACAGAACCCTTGGCGTCAGTAGCCACGCAACGAGCGAAGAAGTGGCCGCGTGCTCCGAAGCAAAGCTCTGCCGGACGGAACGGATCCTCTACCGTGCCGTAAGGTGACGACTTTGACACAAACCCGCGAGGTGAGGTGGGGGAGTACTGGCCCTTTGTCAGACCGTATATACGGTTGTTCAGAAGGATCATGTTCAGGTCGATGTTACGACGGTTGGCATGGATGAAGTGGTTGCCACCGATTGCCAGTCCGTCACCATCACCGGATACTTGCCATACGGTGAGGTTGGGGTTGGCAACCTTTGCACCTGTGGCGATGGCAGCGGCACGTCCGTGGATGGTGTTCATGCCGTATGTCGCCATATAGTGAGGCAGACGGCTCGAGCATCCGATACCGCTGATTACTGCGATGTTCTCTGGAGCTACGCCAATCTCGGCCATAGCCTTATGGAGTGAAGCCAGGAAGAAGTGGTCGCCACAACCAGGGCACCAACGAGGCTGACCTTTCTTAAAATCTTGTGCTGTATATTCCATAATCTTTTCTCTTTTTTCAACACAGAGGTACAAAGTCACGGAGATTTTTAACTCTGTATCTCTGTTTCTCTGTGTTTATTTTTTAATTATCTCTTCGAACGCATTAACAAGTTCTTCTACTACGAA
>DGTJ01000129.1 GCA_002393725.1 Prevotella sp. UBA4339
AGTTGGAACGTCTGTGGCAGCAGCCTTTCTACGTGATCAAGGAGAGTCTTGGCGGCACGGCTATCGACCCGCGCTGCGAGAGCAACAGCAATATGCACTGGAGTGCCAATCCCGATTATCTCGCAACTACTGCAGCATCAGACAAGGGCGGTCTCTCGCTGTTGAAGGCGTTCACCGAGAATATCGGAGCCTGTATTGACAGTCAACTGTCGAAACTCCCCGAGGGCTACGACATCAAGTTTATGCTCTGGCATCAGGGCGAGAGCGATCGTAGTCATGCTGACAGTTATCACGACAATCTGAAAGCCGTAGTGGATTACGTTCGTACCTATTTAGTAAACAAGACGGGACAGCAGAAATATGCCCGTCTGCCCTTCATCTGCGGCACGTTCTCGAAGGCCAGCAGGCAAGGCTCGCCCAAAGTGGCAGCCGCCCTCTATCAGCTTCAGCAGGAAGATGCGAACTTCCACGTAGTCGATGTCGGCGATGCCACCTTAGGTCGCGACCAGATTCACTTCGATGCCGCCGGGGCCGAACTCTTAGGCAAGCGGATGTATGAGAAGGTAAAGGATGTTTTGTCTGTTACGTACTCTAATGACAGAACGCCTATCATGGGTTGGAGTTCCTGGAACACCTATCGCGTGAACATCAGCGACAAGCCATCGACCGCACTGACCTGCCCGACGATGTGGATGCCCGATATTGACAAAATCGAACTCAGAAAAAGATAGAAGCATGATGATGAAGAGAAACTTTTCACTGATATGTGCGTTAGTATTGGCGATGCCGATGACAGCCCAGTCGTGGATATGGTATCCAGGTGACATGGACATCTGGATAGGCAACAAGATTAATAACCTGCGCACGGAGCGCGGGTCGTTCTATCCTGCCTTCTGGCGAGCAGACAGCCATGAACAAACGGTAGAGTTTGTGAAGACGCTGGAACTCTCTGAGGCAGAGGACATGGAAATCCAGGCCGAAGGGCGGTATGGCATCAAGATAGACAGTCACGGCTATGTGTTTGGCATGCCTGAACGATTCATGGTGCCAAAGGGCAAACATACGCTACACATTGTCGTGCATAATAAAGAGGCTGTGCCTGCCCTGTGGCTGAAAGGAAAGACGGTGGTGAGCGACACTACATGGACGGTGACCAACTATGCCGAGCCAAGACAAGCCGACACCTGGACTGAGCAAGACGAGCGGCCTACATTTGCCACAGCAGCACAGCGCCCATCAGATTATCGTCTGCCCATCAGCCCCGTCAGCCCTATAAAACTCACCAAGAGAAGCAACGAACTCTTCGCCGAATGGCAAAGCGAGGGCATAGGCTATCTGCAACTCTGCGGCATCAAGGGCAACGGGCAGGTTAACATTTACTACGGCGAGAGCTTGGACGAGGCTCGCGACAAGCACCACGCCTATCTGACGGATAAGGTTGTCTTCACAAAGGACAGTATCACCGACTTGGCCACGCTTGCCGTAAGCAGACGCATAGGATCAGACTATCGGCTGGTTTGCAGCCGGGCCATGCGCTATGCTCTGGTGGAGTGTGTCGGCGACATCTCAATGGAGAGCGTAACGATGCAGTCGGAGATGAAGGAGGTAGCATGGCGCGGCTCCTTTGAGTGCAGCGACACGCTGCTCAACCGCATCTGGCAGGTGGGAGCCTATACGCTGCACCTGACCGACCGCGAGGTGATGATAGAGGGCATCAAGCGCGACCGCTGGATGTGGAGCGGTGATGCCATTCAGTCGTACCTGATGAACTACTACGTCTTCTTCGATGCGCCCGTGGTGCGCCGTACCATCTGGGCCCTGCGTGGCAAAGACCCCGTGAAGCAGCATATCAATACCATCCTTGACTATACCTTCTTCTGGTTTAACTCCGTTTATGACTACTATCTTTACACAGGCGACACTCGGTTCGTCCGTCAGATATATCCAAGGATGAAGACGCTGATGGACTACGTGCAAGGCCGTCTGAACGGGCGGAGTATGGTGGAAGGGCAACAGGGCGACTGGGTGTTTGTCGACTGGTCGCCCAAGGAGATGTCAAAAGACGGTGAACTGGCCTTCGAGCAGATAGTCTATCTGCGCTCCCTCCAGACTATGCAGCAGTGTGCGCGCCTGACAGGAAATCCTGATGACGAGAGACTTTACGGAAGAGCCACAGAACATCTGTGCAGCCAGATCGTCCCCACATTCTGGAGCCAGGAAAAAGGAGCATTGGTACACCACACCCGGCGAGGTGCACAGCAGCCCGGCGAAATCACCCGCTATGCCAACATCTTTGCAGTGCTTTACGACCTGCTCGACGAGGCACAGCGCAGGTCAGTGCTCAGCAATGTCCTCGAGAACGACTCTGTGATGGAGATTACCACTCCCTACATGCGCTTCTACGAACTGGAAGCCCTCTGTGCCCTTGGCAGGCAGCGGCAGGTTATGGGCGAGATGCGCAGTTACTGGGGCGGCATGCTCGCCCAAGGTGCCACCACCTTTTGGGAGACATACGACCCTAAGGAGGGCTACCCCCAGCGCCTGGCCATGTATGGCAACCGCTACGGCAAGTCGCTCTGCCACGCTTGGGGAGCATCGCCAGTCTACCTGTTGGGTAAATACTTTCTCGGTATACGCCCCACAAAGCCTGGCTATACCGAGTGGGAGTGCCGTCCTTGTCTGGGAGACCTGAAATGGATGAAGGGCGACGTACCTACGCCTTATGGAAACATACACGTTGAGATGACTCGCAGTCAGATCATCATAGATGCCAAGGGCTGCGGTCCCGGCAGGCTCATTATCGGGGAAAGGGAAGTGGCTATAAATCCTGATTGCCGAGTCGTGGTTAGCCACAACATGTCAAAATGAAAGTAATGAAACAAATAGATATAAAATGAAGAAATCTCTCTTGTTTATTGCCTGTCTGCTTAGCGTCTGTCAGATAGCCTTAGCGGATGTTCCAGTAGTGAAGTGGGACAAGTATAGCCTTATCATCGACGGGCGGCGCGTATGCCCCGTGATGGGCGAGGTTCACTATTCACGTATCCCAGCTGCGGAGTGGCAGCAGGAGGTGCGGAAGATGAAGGAGGGCGGAGTGACCGTCATCGCCTGCTATGTCTTCTGGAACCACATCGAGGAGACCGAGGGCATGTTCGACTGGAGCGGACAGCGTGACCTCAGGACATTCCT
>DGTJ01000066.1 GCA_002393725.1 Prevotella sp. UBA4339
TTTTCCAAGTAGTTCTCTTGCGGTTCATTGAACTCAGTGGTAAAAGCCGGTTGTTGGTTGTCGAGCACCCAACCAAGTCTGTGTTTCCCTGCCCCATCTTCTTCCACAAGGATGCGCCAGTCGGCAGCGTATGTCGTTCCCGTCTTGTCGTACATATTGTCGGCATGACATTGCAGAGATGTGCCGTCGGCAGATGCGGTGGCAGTGAAGTTTACGACATCAGTGCCGGCAGAATAGACACCGGGAGCTACTTCTACACCGTTGTTGGCAGCGACAAACTGCCAAGTGCCTGCCAGAGAGGCGGCGAGAGAGGACTGGGCATAAAGGGGGGCAAGGTTGGCATGATATGCCAACATACAGAACAAGATGGTAATGATTTTTACTTTCATGGTTGGGATAAATGTTGAGGGTTGAGAGACTAGAGTTGAAAGACTAAAGTTGAGAGACTATAGATGAGAGTTGTTTTGTAATTATCAATTATCAAAAAGTGCAGCCTACGGCGATAGTTCCCTGCGTTCGGTCGCAGCCGCGAGAATAGAGGAGAGTGCCGTTAGCCTTGCGATGGGAGAGATCGAAGCGCACATGTGTCTTCAGTCGTGTGCCAGGAAATACGAAGGCGTATTTCACACTACCTCCGACAGCATACTGCGGAGCTGTCAGGTATTGGCATTCGCGATAGAGGAAAACGTCAGCAGTAGCTGGTTGCTCCTGCTTCTTGCTGGGTGCAATGAAGGTGCCATCGTCATATGGAGCGCCCGTACCTTTGCAGAGGGCACCCTTGAGCGAACACGAGAGGATGCCGCAACGAAAAAAGATATTTCGTGTAACACCCAAAACACATTCATAGGCAGAGAGTTTCTGATGACGATAGAACGGGAACAGGTAGTTCAACTGTTCGCGCTGGAACCATTGCCATGCTATTTGCAGATTCCAAGTGGGCGTCTCACCCCTGACGCCGAGGCTGGCAGTATAGACCACCGAAATGTTCTGCAACTGCTTGTCGGCAGTCTCCACAGGGTCGTAGTACACATAATAAGAAGCGCCCGATGATTTTTTCATCTCACGGAAGGTCTCGGCACGGTTGGCGAGTTTCTCGTTGCGATAGGCGAAGTCGAGGCGGTGAGAGGGTGTATAGACAAGAGAGAGAGTCACCTCTTTCGTGCGACGTTCGTGTTGCGTGTAGGTGATGGTATAAGGAGACTGGCGGCCATAATAGCCCTTTTCCTTGCCAAAACCAAAGGTAGCAAGCACCGACAACTGGTGCATAGGACGGAGTTCCAGTTGTATGTTACCACTATGTCCATCCTCAAAAAGTGGCATCTCACGACTCTTGTCGGTATAGCCTTCGTTGCCGAACTGCTCCCAGGTACCGAAGAAGGCACCGTAGTTGATGAGCGACTTATAAACCTTTTCACTCTTACCATAAGTGCTGAAGCTGACACTCTCCGTATTGCGGTGGTAGATATAGTTGGCACCGAGATTCAACCACGACAACACCGGTGCATAGCCACCGACTGAGAACGCCAAGTCCATCAGTTTGTTCTTATGGCGCAAGTCCTTGTATTTTGCATAATTGGCAGCCGTATAGTCGAGACGGGCACCAAGAGCATAGCCATGCCACACGTCAACGCCTACCCCACCCGACAAACAGTAAGTGTCGCTGTGCTTTCTTCCCTCATTTTCCGTATTCTCCTCTACGATGTCGAAAGGGCGGAGAGTGGAGAGTCTAGAGTGGAGAGTGGAGAGTGGAGAGTGGAGAGTTGAAGGCATAAAGACAGAACCCGACATATCGTTGCCTGAGAAGTTGTCGTAAGCAATGCTACCAAAGACCACTGTGCGACGACTCAGTCGGTAGAAGGCTTCGGCAGTGGCATCAAACTGAAATACACTTGGTGAACCGTCGTAGTTGACAAGTCCCCCACCCTGTCTGCTCAGCGACAGCTCAGCCTCAGCAATATTCGGTGCCGAGAAGCGTGTTAGTGCCGCCGCATTGCAATGCGTAAGCCACGGGTCTCTGCTTTTGACGAACTCATAGTTGCGCACCATCAGGGATTCTTGCGCCGCTTCGCTCTGCAAGCGCTTCGCGGTTACTTGCGCCGAGGAAACGTAGAATGGCAAAAGCGTGAAAACGAAAAAAAGGATATGCTTCTTCATTGTTCTATGTTCTATTAACGGAGCGAGCATTTTGCACGTTCATGGAAATCATTGGAAGAGTTGTTGGTATCTTGAAAGATGATGTGCGCCCCCTGTTTCATAGATGCTTCAGCATCAATGCCGCTGGGATCGGTAGAACCATCCACGCCCAAGGTGTAGTTATAGACCAGCTTACCCTCGTTCTCTGGCAGCGCTTCTGTTGCCGCCTTATCGACATTGCGATAGAGCGTATGTCCCTGATAGTTGGTCAACCAGACGTAGCCGGCATCGACATCTGCCGTGAGCCGTTTCACGCTGCTGTCCTTATAACCTGCAGAGAACACCTCTACGGCATCGACAATCCAATCGACAGGTGCCTTGACGCACAACCACGTCTGTAGGTATCGTCCACCATCGTACCAATAATTGTCTGTATTCGAGATATAGTCAACCGGTGCGATGTCCTTGGTCTGGAACAAGACCAGTGCCGGTGATGTGACACTCAGTGCCCAGCCGTTGCCCAAACCATAGCGTACGGCTTTCAGATAATGGCTGGTAGGGATGACGCTGGCTGGTGTGGGATAATAACTGGTATGGGTGTACCCGCTCTCTGGGTCGTACATGCAATAATAATCGGCATTGGCATAGTTCACCGACTGACTGACAGTCTTCGTATTGTCGATGGCACCATGAACATTGATGACCACCTGCGTATATGGTTCCAGCTCCAAGGTGGAAGGGAAATACCAGATGCCGTTCCAAAGCGGAATGAAACCTTCCTTCTCGTAGGTCAGTTTGCCGTCATCGCCATAGTTGTAGTTTTGCGATTGGGCATTCGAAGGCGTTGCCTCACCGATACAGAGATTGCTCAGGCTCGCCTTTTGGTCGCTGTTGTTATAGAGGATGATGCACTTATCATACTGGAATTGCGTGACGCCGTCGTCAGCACGACAGCCTCCGTTATACAGTTCTTTGATGATGATTTGACTGACACGGGCTGTCTTCATGGCGATAGCAACGGGAAGCGATGCGCTGCCTGTCACCACCAACTGTCCCGAAGCACCATTGTAGCTGTAGGCAATGCCCTCCTTCGCACGTTTTCCTGTTGCCGTTGCCTCGTAAATGCCAGGAGAGACGGTAAAGGTGGCGACACCCTGAGCGTCAGACTGTTGCACATAGACACTGTTGGTTGACGTATTGCGCAACTGCACTTCTATACCTGCCAAGTTGTCGTCGCCCGTCAAGGTTACGACGACCTCACCCAACGAGACATTACCCTGCGGGTGGTCGAAGATGTTGTCGTTGCACGAGGTCAGTAACAGTACAATGGCAATAATAGGGAAATATCTTTTCATATTCTTATAACTTTAATCTTAATGATAGTCCGTAATAGAAACTGGGAATATAGCTGCTGCCGAAGAGCGAAGTGTCCAAGTCTGTCTGCGACGAATGGACGGTCTTCATGTTGTTGAAGAAGTTGTTGGCATAGAACGAGATGCTGACATGGTCGCCGATTTCCTTTGTCACGCTCAGGTTGGCAGCATAATAGCTGCTGATGCGGTTGGGATTCATCACATAGGGATAGTTGCTGCGCACCACCAGCTTCGTCAGGTCGCTATAGAGCGACGGGTCGTTGTCTCGTGCCCATGCAAATTTCTCGGCGAAAGGTATCATCCCCGTAGGATTCTCCCAAGTGGAATAGTATTCGGGATAGACAGCCACCAGTTTGTCGCGGCTGGTACCATCGTATGGTTCTCCGAAGTAGTCGGCAGCGGTCTCCATAACATAGCCTCGTGTGCCGTTAGCCAATTCCGACAACGAGCGGCGGTAATTATAAAGCGATGTTTCTAAGCGAAGAGCCACAATGAGTCTGATTTGCGGAATGTGTGTGGTAATGGTCGCATTCAGATTGACTTGCC
>DGTJ01000050.1:0-20569 GCA_002393725.1 Prevotella sp. UBA4339
TATAATATAATTATGATTATATTATATTATTATATATATTTATTATACAATTTATAAATTTACTAATAACTATACTAAATACCTAAAAATGTAATTTTGTAAATATGTAAACTTCACTCTGAGGAGTCAGGGACAAAGAAATCAAGGGGACAGGTCCATGATTGCAGCGCGGCTGCATATCACGCGACCTGTCCCCTTGATTTCTCCCTTGATTTCTTGAAAACGAAAGAGGGTGTGCCTATTTTGACACACCCTCTTCTTTTATAGATGCTTCTTAGGATAAAGAGCATCCCACCATGTAGGATCATCCTTCAGCCACTTTGCAAACCAAGCCATCTGCGTGGCCAGCCACTTCTCTTTCTTTCCGTATTCAAGGATATGATGGTTTTCGCCTTCCACCTCTACGAGAGCCACCTCGCGCCCTAACAGTTTCAAGGCCGTAAACATCTGCAGACTCTCAACCAAAGGCACATTGGTATCTGCATTTCCGTGGAGCAGAAGCAGAGGAGTATGTATCTTGTCGGCATTGAAGAGAGGAGACTGGTCGACATACAAGTCGCGATGACTCCAGGGATAGCTGTTGGCCATACTAACCTCACTGTAGTTATATCCCCAATAGCCAACACCCCAATAGCTGGTGTGATTGGTGATGCCTGCATGTGAAACAGCAGCAGCAAATATGTCTGTTTTTGTCTGCAAGTACTGTGTCATGAATCCCCCGTAGCTGGCACCCATGCAACCTATTTTCTTCGGGTTGATGAACGAATGCTCTGCGCATATCTGCTTTACCCCTTCGATGATATCCTCTGCAGGCCCGTGTCCGGCAGTATTCACATGGCGCGAAGCCCACTCCTGTCCAAAGCCTGTTGCCCCACTGGGTTCTATGATGTATGCCACATAGCCCAGAGAGTTCCAGTACTGAGGAGCATACGGCGACTCGAAATATCTGCTTACGGGCGAACAGCCGCCATAATAATACACTATCATCGGATACTTCTTTGAAGCATCGAAGTCTTTAGGCAGATAGATTCGTCCGTTGACATTATCTCCTCTGGAATTTGTAAAGTTCCAGTCCTCGCATGTCCCGATTTCAGCATCTCCAAGGGCGGTATTACCATCAAAGAATCTGATGTTCTTGCTTTTCCTGATATTACGGAAGTCCAGGACGTAGGCAGATGCCGGAGCCATTGTTTCATAAGAGATGTAAGAGATAAAAGGTGCTCCTGACGACTTGTCAAAACGATACACGTAATCACCATTTGCCGCAAGTTTGGTAATGTTTCCTTTCTTAGGATCAAGCATATAGAGATTCACGTAGGAGCGATCCTCAGCAGTGAAATACACCATACCGTCGGCAGCACACCAGTAGGGAGCACCGTCGAGAGAAGGGTCGAAGTCTTTCGTCAACGGAGTAACCTTCTTCGATGCCAAGTCATAAAGGAAGAGTTCATTCTCTGTCATGCTGGGTGTCACGTCGGCAGGCAGCTGGCATCCGATGCGGTCAAACGCCTCAGGAGTACCCATGAAGACTATCTGACTGGCATCAGGAGAGAAAGAGGCAGCCTCGAGGAACTCCGCTCCGACAAGTACAGTATCCATCTTCAAAGTACGTACATCCATAATCATAATGTCCTGGACAGTAGTAGGACGCTTGGTGAGACGGGAACGAGCCGAGGCGAGCAGCAGTTTGGTGCCATCGGGTGATATGTCTTCAAGGAACTCTCCTTTTGAGCCAAACGTGATACGCTGGGTAATACCCGTATTGATATCGTATTTTGCAAGATAGCCCCTGTCACGCCAACCAGGCTGACGGTCATCCATCTCAACAACTTCAAACACATCCTTATCCTCTTTAGGCCCCTCATCCTCTGCACTTACAATAAGATAGTCTTCTGTAGGCGACAGCACATAATCGCCATCGGGTATGTCATAGGCAAAGAGTGTGCGTAAGCCAGTACGTGGCTCCACCTTATATAATACGCGTTTGTCACCTTCCTTCTCTTCCTCAATCCAGGCTATGCTCTTCGGCATCCAGTTGGGAAAGCTTTTGGGATATGATACCAGGCGCTGAGTCTTTGTTTCGCGAAGTTCATATTCCCAACGGCTCTTTCCTCCTCTGTCAACAGTCTGATAGGCAATGCTGGTAAACTGTCCGTCAGCAGAGAGTGAGATTCTTCGCACCCGCTTTCCATCAGTCAGGTCGTGAACCATATAAGGATGATTCTTGCCGAGGGTGTAGGGCACTGGCTTTTGTGCATCTATGCAAACCTTTATCGAGTCAGTATCCTTTGGCTCTGCAAGATAGCGCAAGGTGAAAGTATGATGCTCTGGGGCGAGACCGAGCTCTTCACCAGCCTCAACACCGTCTATATAGAGCTTGTAGTTCTTCGGGCCCCTCACATTGATCTTTCCTTTCAGGTAGTCACTGTTGTTGACATAGAACGACAACAGTCCCACGCTCTTCTGCTGTTCGAGCGAAGGCAGCACCTCGCCGCTGAACTTACCAGTCACGGGAGATGTAAGCGATATTGCTCCCATCAGCGACTTGTCATCAAACTTTTTACCTTTCACGTCTACTGTGTCAAAAGCCTGTGGCACATGCACAGCATAAGGACCAGACAGATTAAACTCACGGATTTCCGTTTTCACTTGTGCCGCTGCTCCAAGAGCAAACACCAGCAACGGCAATGTCATCAATCGTTTCATATTTTTTCTTATTTGTTACATTTGGCGGCAAAGATACAAAATAATTCAGAATGATATATGGAGAAATGAGAATTATTTATAACTTTGCGCCGAAATCAGAATTAAAACCATTATGAACAACTTGAAGAAATCACTTTTATTGTCTTTTCTGCTTACCGCAGCAAGTATAAACGCCGTCGCTGATGACACCGACCGGAACGGGAAACTCATTATAAACGAAATCATGCAGTCGAATATCGATTGCATCATGGACGACCTCAACGATTTCCCTGACTCATGGGTAGAATTATACAACCCTGGAGATGCAGCTGTCTCCCTCGCTGACTATTCCATCGGAACAAAGACCAAAGCCAGCAAGGCATATAAGCTGCCTAACAGACATGTCGCTCCAAAGGGCTATATCCTGATCTATTGCGACAAGGTCGAGAAGGACCTTCATACCGATTTCCGTCTGGAGTCAGGCAAGGGATGCGTATTGTATCTCTTCAAGGGTGATGAGATAGTAGACTGTCTGCCTGAGGAACTGAAGAAGCAGCCAGCCCCGAATATCGCCTATGGCCGCGAGACCGACGGTAGCGACAAGTGGGGTTATCAGCTCACCCCTACCCCAGGCAAGAGCAACTGCGGTGAGACAGTAGGCAACAAGCAGATACTGGGTGAACCTGTATTCAGCGAGAAAGGCCGTGTAGTATCAGGCAGTCTTAACGTCAAACTAAACCTAAGCCTTCCCGAAGGGTGCCCTGAAGGAACAGAGATATACTACACCCTCAATGGAGAGGAGCCCACAAAAGAAAGCTACAGATACAAGAGAACCATCAACATCACCAAATCGACCGTAGTCCTGGCCAAGCTGTTCTGCGACGGATGGCTCTCTCCTCGTGCCACAGCACAGTCGTACATCTCTCATGGACGTGACATCACACTGCCCGTCATCTCAATAGCCATCAAGGATGCATATCTCAACGACCCGAAGACAGGCATATATGCCAACAATGACGGCGACAAGAAGAAGAACGACTGGCGCCGCCCTATAAACATCGAATTCTTCTTCGATGCCGACAAGCCAAGCGACATCAATCAGCTCTGCGAGACCCGAGTGGCAGGAGGAGCCACGCGAGGGGCACCACTGAAGACACTTGCCGTATATGCCAACAAGCGCTTCGGCACAAAGCGACTGGAGTACGAATTCTTCCCAGAAGACAGACCCGGACAGACAGACTTCAAGTCGCTGATGCTGCGCAATGCCGGCAACGACTTCGACTATCTATACATGCGCGATGCTATCATCCAGCGCAATGCAGCAAGGCACATCGACCTCGACTGGCAGGCATACCGGCCGGCTATAGTCTACATCAACGGCACATACCGGGGCATGCTCAACATACGTGAGCGCAGCAATGAGGACAATATCTACACCAACCACGACGGGCTGGAAGATCTTGACATGCTGGAGAACTGGGAAGAACTGAAGGAAGGGTCGTGGGACAATTTTGAAAAATTCAAGGCTTTCTACAATGAGAAAGGCCATACGCTGGAAGAATACGAGCAGTGGATGGATGTCAATGAATTCCTGAACCTCATGATAGTAAACCTCTATCACGTGAATCTCGACTTCCCTGGCAATAATATCGTAATGTGGCGCCCTATAGCCGAAGGCGGCAAGTGGCGCTGGATAATGAAGGATACAGACTTCGGACTGGGACTATACGGCCGGCCTTACAACTATGAGATATTCAAATGGCTCTATAACCCGAATTTCGACATGAGCAATGCCTGGGCAAACAGAGCTGAGCACACCGTCTTGTTCCGCAATATGATGGAAAACCAAGACATAAAAAAGATGTTCATTGACCGCTGCCTTATCTATACAGGCGATTTCCTTAACTCAAAGGGCATACGCGAGACTTGGGATCCTATGTATGAAGTGATCAAATATGAGTATCCCAAGCACAGAGCCCTCTTCAATGCCTGGTGGCCCAATTATAGCGATGAATTAAAAAATGCCAGAAACTGGGTCAGCCAGCGTGACAAGTATTTCATCAACCAGCTCTGTTCCTATTACAATCTCGGCACTCCCGTATCACTTACGGTCAGACAATCCACAAACGATGCAGACAAGGCAAGCATCCGATTCAATGGCCATCGCCTCTCCAAAGGCACTTTCGAAGGGAAATTCCTTGTAGGCAGAGACATCATACTTGAGGGAGAAGAAGTAAACGGCAAGACTGTCAACGGATGGAAAGTCATCGCAAACGGCTCGATACAGGAATACCAAGGCTCAAGACTTGAGATAAAAATGCCTCAAGGCAATAGTGTCAACATCATCGCCAACACAGGAACAGAATCCGGCATCAATGATGTCCGCACTACCGGCACTATCGACAATGCCATATACGACCTCAAAGGACGTAAGATAAGCCCGACATCTGTCGACGACCTGCCAAAGGGAATATATATTATAGGTGGCAAAAAGATAGTAAAGCAGTGATAATTTAACAAAATGTAACTTTATTAGAAAAATATTCGCGGAAATGCTTGGAGGGAATTGAAAATTTTCCTATATTTGCAGCATTAAAAGTAACATATTGCACGCTCGCCCCCCAAAAAGGGGCGCTTGCAATAAACAAGAACTTAAAACATTTTTCTAAAAAACAAAACAACACTATGGAAGTTGAGAAAATCATGCAAGGTCTGGAACGTAAACACCCAGGCGAAGTAGAATTCCTTCAGGCAGTCCGCGAAGTACTGGAGTCAATCAAAGACGTATACAACCAGCACCCCGAGTTTGAAAAAGCAAAGATAGTAGAGCGCATTGTAGAACCAGAACGCATCATCACATTCCGTGTGCCCTGGGTAGACGACAAGGGCGAGGTACAGGTGAACATAGGCTACCGGGTACAGTTCAACAGTGCCATTGGTCCTTACAAGGGCGGTCTGCGTTTCCACCCGTCAGTAAATCTGAGCATTTTGAAGTTCCTCGGTTTCGAGCAGACATTCAAGAACGCCCTCACCACCCTGCCAATGGGCGGCGGCAAGGGAGGTTCTGACTTTGCCCCACGTGGAAAGAGCGATGCTGAGATAATGCGCTTCTGCCAGGCTTTCATGACAGAACTGTATAAGGTGATCGGTCCCGACATGGACGTTCCTGCAGGTGACATCGGTGTCGGCGGACGTGAGATCGGCTATCTCTTCGGTATGTATAAGAAGCTCACCAGCCAGTTCCACGGTGCTACCCTCACAGGTAAGGGCATAGAATGGGGAGGCTCCATCCTCCGTCCTGAGGCTACAGGATTCGGAGCACTGTACTTTGTTCACCACATGATGGAGACTCACGGACTTGACATCAAGGGCAAGACCGTAGCTCTCTCAGGCTTCGGCAACGTGGCATGGGGTGCAGCAAAGAAGGCCACTGAGCTTGGCGCAAAGGTTATTACCATCTCAGGTCCTGACGGATACATCTACGACCCTGCAGGCCTTGATGCAGAGAAGATTGAGTATATGCTTGAGCTTCGTGCCAGCGGCAACGATATCTGCGAGCCTTACGCTCAGGAGTTCCCTGGAAGCCAGTTCTTTGCAGGCAAGAAGCCTTGGGAGCAGAAAGCCGACATCTATCTGCCTTGCGCTACCCAGAACGAGCTCAACGGCGAGGATGCAGACAAGATTCTGGCTCAGAAGCCTCTGTGCGTAGCTGAGGTATCCAACATGGGATGCACAGCCGAGGCTGTCAACAAGTTTATCGCTGCAGGACAGCTCTTCGCTCCCGGCAAGGCTGTCAATGCCGGTGGCGTGGCTACATCAGGTCTTGAGATGACCCAGAACTCCATGCGCATGTCATGGACTGCGGAAGAGGTAGACCAGCGATTGCACCAGATCATGGCAGGCATCCATGAGCAGTGCGTCAAGTACGGCAAGGAGGATGGATATATCAACTACGTTAAGGGTGCCAATGTGGCCGGATTCATGAAGGTTGCAAAAGCCATGCTCGCACAAGGTATCGTATAATTCTAAATAGAAAAAGAGGAAAATGGAAAGTGGAAAGAGCAGATATCATCTTATCTATATATCAATATTAGTTATTGGTATTCTCTTTCCTCTTTCCTCTTTTCTTATTCCTGCTTTCTCTCAGGTACAGAGCGGGAAGGCTTCTTTTTATTCCAAGAGACTCACAGGTCGCAAGACAGCCAGTGGTGAACGTTTGCATCACGACTCTCTGACTTGTGCCCATCGTACATACCCCTTCGGCACAATCCTCAGGGTAACGAATCCTGCCAACGGCAAGAATGTGTTAGTCAGGGTCACCGATCGCGGACCTTATTCCAGAGGCCGTGTCATCGACCTCTCCATACGAGCAGCCCGCGAGATTGGAATCATAGCGCAAGGAATTGCCCCAGTGATTGTGGAGAAATACAAAGAAGCGGTCATCCCATTCCGTCCGGAGGACATCCTCGAACTACCCGACTTCGAGATAGGTATCAATGAAGGCTCTCCTACGATGCCTGTATGGGTAGCCATGAAGGAATACCGCGACAAGCAGCTGCGCGAACAAAAGGAAAAGGAAAAGGCAGAACTGCATAAGAAGAAAGCATCAGTCCATACAACTGTTCATGCAAAAAACCAAAAGGAGCCCCTGCCTCAGGATTCTGCAAAGGATATCAAAGAAAAGCGACCGATGAAGAAGAATCAAGAAAATACACTGGACAAAATCAACAAGTCGCCAAACAGATCGAAGGCATATCTAAAGCGTCAGGGACACAAATAAAGGGAGGCTTTACCTCCCTTTTACTATCTCTTGCGAGTCTCTATTCTGAAGTTCCGAGTCTGTGAAGGAATCTCTTTATTTGCCTGAAGCACACCGATACGTATTACAGCTTCACCATCCCTCAGCCCATTGTCAGCCTTCACTGCTGCAGTATATCTCACGCCCTTTCCCGGGTCAATACTTTCGATAAGTATATTCTCTGAGATGTGGATATGCTTGTTGCCACTCACCTCTGCCACGGCAGGCTGAATCCGACGTATTGTTCTATCGGAAGTATTGTATATTTCAAATACCATGCGAGCCTCCTCACCACGAATAAGTACGCCATCCCTGCTGGAATCCAGCAGCCTTGCATTACGTATCTCCAGGCCACCGGTCATATCAGTGACTGAAGAGCCGAAATTCTCATCGAAACCATACAGGCGATCGTCACCGCTGTTGCTGCTGTCGTATCCGCTGTTGTCCTGATAAGAATAATCACGCTGGCGATTAGTGCTCCGGCGCTGACGGTCCATCTGATAGTCTTCATACTTGCGCTGCTGGGCCTCGTCAGCAGCCTGCCCTATGGCAGCACCTACAACAGCGCCACCAACCATACCAACAAGAGTACCGACATCACTGCCCCTATGACCGCCGGCAATGCCTCCTATGGCAGAACCGAGAACAGAACCGAACCATCCGCCTGTAGCAGCGCCCTCAGCGGTATATGTCCCGCAGCTGCTCAGCAGCAGCAGTGCACCAACTGATATCAATAAAACCTTCTTCATTTTCATCATCTTTTTATTGTTCGACGGTGCAAAGATAGGCATTATTTCCATACTCACAAAGGGAAAATCCCGAAAAGAGATAGGAATTTCCCTAAAAATCAGTATCTTTGCACGCAGAAATTAGACTTATATGGAAACTATCAACGATTTTTTCTCGATTCTTGGCTCTTTCCTTTGGGGATGGCCGATGATTATCCTGCTGCTGGGCACTCATGTGTTTCTTACCTTCCGCCTGCGCATTCCGCAAAGGAAACTTCTGACAGGCATTCGGCTTTCTGTGAAGAAAGACAACAAGGCCGAAGGCGATGTCAGCCAGTTTGGTGCCCTTGCCACAGCCCTGGCGGCAACCATCGGAACGGGAAATATCGTAGGTGTAGCAACGGCAGTGGCCTTAGGCGGTCCGGGAGCAGTGCTTTGGTGCTGGCTCACAGGAATCTTCGGTATGTCGACGAAATATGCCGAGGGCCTGCTGGCAGTGAAATATCGTGTAAAGTCTGAAGACGGACGGATGTACGGCGGTCCGATGTATGCCCTTGAGCGCGGCCTCAACATGAAGTGGCTGGGCGTTCTGTTCGCCGTGTTTACAGCCCTTGCATCATTCGGTATCGGTTGTACAGTGCAGGCCAACTCCATCGCGCTACTGGCTCACGAGACGTTCGGAATACCGACATGGATAGTGGGCATCTTCGTATGCATGCTCACAGCATCGGTAATTCTGGGAGGCGTAAAAGCCATTGCCAAGGTCTGTACGGTCCTGGTACCGTTCATGGCAGTACTCTATGTCCTGGGATGCATCGTGATTCTCTGTATCAACAGCAGCTACCTGTGGCCTGCCATCCAGCTGATTGCCGACTCTGCCTTCAACCCGTCTGCAGCAGGTGGAGGATTCGTGGGTGCCACAGTGATGATGGCAGCCCGCTATGGTATCGCCAGAGGACTGTTTTCCAATGAGAGCGGCATGGGCAGCGCCCCTATCGTTGCCGCAGCAGCTCAGACTCGCAACCCCGTGCGCCAGGCGCTGGTGTCGAGCACCGGTACCTTCTGGGACACAGTGATCATCTGCGCCCTGACAGGACTGGTACTCGTGAGCAGTATCCTCGCCTACCCCGATATAACGTATGCCGACGGTGCTGCACTCACCAAGGTGGCATTCTCGAAGATTCCGTATATAGGAGCGCCATTGCTCACATTCGGGATTCTCACCTTTGCCTTCAGCACCATCCTGGGCTGGAGCTACTACGGTGAGAGTGCCGTAAACTACATCGAGGGCCGCCGCATCAACCGCTTCTACCGCATCCTATATATCGTCGCACTGTTCTTCGGCAGCATCATCAACCTGGATATCATCTGGAACATCGCCGACTGCATGAACGCCCTGATGGCAATACCTAATCTCGTATCGCTCCTGCTCCTCAGCGGTGTGGCTGCCAGAGAGACAAAGAAATACCTGTGGGCCAACCGGCTTGACGACGATATGGAGGAAGATTAATCTGTTTGCAAAGATAATGCAAAATCCCGAACCCGACAAGTAATCGGGCATTTTTTAGAGCAAAAAATTGCCCTATTCACATATCATCCAGCCCGTTCATAACGACATTACGGCTCATTAGCAACGACATTACGGCTCGTCATTAACGACATTACGGCTCGTCAGCAACGAGATTACGGCTCGTTTTTGACGACATTAAGAATTAATTCCCAAAGTTGCACTTTTCTTTCCTTTTTTTATTACTTTTGCAAAAAAAATCAGAGTAAAGGGTAATGATTTCAATCACTCATCTGTATTATAAATAAAGAAGCGACGAAAGATGACAGACAGGACAGAACAGTTTGAGCAGCTCTTCCACTCGGAGTTCGGCAGGATGTACAAGGCAGCCTACATACTGCTTGGCAATGAGGACGAGGCAAAGGACGTGGTGCAAGACGTCTTCGCCCAGCTGTGGGCAGGTACCATCCCACTGCGAGAAGAGTCAACGAGAGCCTTTCTGCTGACCTGCGTCCGCAATCGCTGCCTCAACCTTATTGCCCACCGAAAGACAACCCTGGAAGCCATGCAACTGCTGACACCTGAGGTAATCGAAAGCGGGCAGCACGACGAGGAGATCATTACAGCCATCGAAGACTATATCGACCATAGGCTGACACCCCAGACAGGCCGCATCATCCGCATGCACTACGATGAGGAGCAATCCTATAAGGAGATCGGTCAGCAACTGGGCATCAGTCTCTCTGCCGTAAACAAGCACATCGTGCAGGGATTGAGGAAACTACGTGAAACATTCAAGACCAAAGAAGTATGAAGACCAGAGAAGAGCAAATCAGGATGCTCCTGCATCCGGAGCGATACACAGATGAGCAGCTCAGCCAGATGCTGGACAATGTGAATATACCTGTGCCCCATACCGAAGAAGAGAGGCACAGAACGAAACCCGCCAAGGAGCGACCGCTGATGCGCTGGGCAGCAATAATCATTGGCGTGCTGATGCTGAGCGGAATCACCTATGCAGCCGTGCACATCGTTAGCAACATGGAGTCAGAGCCCAAGGCGGCGATAGTAGACCGTAAGCCCGACGTGAAGAAAGTGAAGAATACCTATGGCGCAGAGGCAGCACCCACCCAACAGGAGCCTGTTATATATAATAATGTGGAGTTGCAGCAGATCATGCAATGCATTGCCGACGGCTACGACGTGAAGGTGGTATTCAAGAATGAATCTGCCCGCACCCTGCGCTTCTATCTGCAATGGGAGGCTGACGACACCCTGCAGGAGATTATAGATAAGATTAACCATTTCGAGAAGGTCCACCTGACCCTCACGGACGAAACCATCACCATCGAGTAAGCCATGAGACACATTACTATACTATTATTGTGCCTCGTCGCCATGAGCGTGAAGGCACAGCGACTCTCGCACGACTTCCAAGGCGCATCGCTCAGCGAAGCACTTATCTGGATAGACAATGCACAAGATAACTATAAACTCAACTTCATCTTCGACGAACTGGAGGACTTCACCGTCACCACCTCGCTGAAAAACGTATCTGTGCGCGATGCCGTCCGTCAGGTCTGTGGTTTCTATCCCATGCATCTCACCTTCGACGAGCAGAACATCTACATCGAGTGCATGCAGAAGTCGGACACCAAACTCTCAGGGCGCATCACCAACGAAAGTGGCCAGCCCATTGCCTATGCCAGCGTCTCGCTGTTCTCTCTCGGCGACATTCCCTCCGCCGACGCTTCGCCTACCCGTAGCCTTTCCACCTTTCTGACAGGCGGCGTGAGCAATGAGGCAGGCGACTTCGTGATACCCTGCAAGGCGCAGAAGGTCATCGCCCGCATCACCTGTATCGGCTATAAGACCGTCGAAGGGACCTACAGCGTGGGTGACATCGGCGAGATACGTATGCAGCCCGACAAGTATGCCCTGCAGGGCGTGGAGGTGAAGGGCAGCAAACGACTCGTCTATGCTACAGACCGCGGACTGATGGCTAACGTGGAGGGTACGCCTTTGGCACAGTTCGGTTCCGTCTCGGAGATGCTCAGCCATCTGCCACTTATGATGAGCAATGGCGAGGTAGCAAGTCACGGAAAGCCGGAAATCTATATCAACAACAAGAAGGTGCGCAATGAGGAGGAATTGGATCGTCTGCGTGCTGACGAAATACTCTCTGCCGAGATTATCACCAACCCTGGAGCAGAGTATGGAGCGGAAGTCACCTCCGTAATCCGTCTCAAGACCATCCGTAAGACGGGCGAAGGCTGGAGCGGTAACTTCTCCGCTGCCTACCGCCAAGGGAAGGAATACTACGCCTATGGGAATGCATCCCTGAACTATCGCACTCGAAACGGCATGGACTTCTTCGCTCGAGGGTATCTGACAAGCAACAATCAGGTACGTACAGCATCTGCCAGCGACCAGCTATTGGCTTCCAGCACTTGGGACTATGAGAAAGAGTTAGAATGGGATTTCCGAATGAAGTATTATTTTGCAGATTTAGGCTGGAACTGGGAAATCAACGAGAATCACTCGCTTGGCATAACATACACAGCCAACAACTACATCGGCAACTATGTCCGTGAAAGTCATACCAATGAAACAACTTGGCAAAACGGTCGTCTGGCAGATAACGGATACAGCAGCACAACAACAACTACCAAGCCGAGGATGAACCATGCCATAAATGCATATTACGTAGGAGGATTTGGAAAGTGGCAAGTAGAATTGACTGGCGACTACTATAAAGGTAGTTCCTTTGCAGAAATGACAGGCGGAACAGAAAACATTGCAACTGTCAGTAGTCAGACTAACACAAGAAACAGTCTATTGGCAGAAAAACTGGTCATTACGGCTCCTGTTCCTAAAGGTCGTCTGACCTTTGGTGAGGAGATTTCCACTGTTGATCGCACCAGCGACTTCACTCAAAGCGGATTCTCTGCTGACAATAGTGTACATCAGGAAACATCAGTTTGGTCTCTTTTTGCAAACTATTCGCTCCAAGCAGGCAAGTTCTCCCTTAATACAGGACTTAGATGGCAGAACGAGCACAACCTTTACGACCAAAATGGACTGCGAAATAACGATATGAGTCCTGATTATCATGTACTTATTCCACGGGCT
This sequence comes from Prevotella sp. UBA4339, assembly GCA_002393725.1. Taxonomy (GTDB): domain Bacteria; phylum Bacteroidota; class Bacteroidia; order Bacteroidales; family Bacteroidaceae; genus Prevotella. The sequence goes on from DGTJ01000050.1 coordinate 12,851, forward strand.
ACGTTCAGTTATAAGACTAATACGTGGACACATACACTTTCATATCAGTGCACACGTTATAACCCTTCTTACCAACTCCTGACTTCTGCTGTAAACTACCGTAGTAGTCATGAATACGACACCGGCAATCCATTCTTACAATCCCAGACAGACCACAACTTCAGCCTCATATCCAAGTGGCATTGGTTCTACTCTGAGTTGTTCTATAATTACACAAAGAACGGCATTACCTCTTTCCAGTCAGCCTACAACGACAACACGCATCCTGGTGTTATTATCATGGACTACCGCAATGTGCCCAAGACCCAGACCTATGGCATCCTGCTAAACGTTTCCCCCAAGGTCGGTATCTGGCAGATGAACTACAACACGCAGATATACTTCAGCAAGCAAGACTTAGAGGCAATCGGAATCACATATAACTGGAATGGGTTATGCATGGACTTTTCGCTCGACAACACGTTTTGCCTCCCTAATGAATGGCTATTGAACATTCACGGTAACCTATCTCCATATCATGAATCTGGCTGTTCACAACGCAAAACAACTGGCAGTCTGAATCTACGCCTAAGTCACAACTTTCTCAAAGACAAAAGTCTTAACTTGGCCATTATTGCCAACGATATCCTACACACTCAATATCGTGACATGACAGCATATGGAGGCATCAACATCCGTACACAATTCAAAGAATACGGTGATACCCGTAGAATTGGCATTAATCTCTCATGGAAGTTCAACGCCACCAAGAGCCGCTACAAGGGCAGTCACGCCGGACAAAGCGAGCGCAACCGTCTGTAACAGCATAAATAAAGTTAAAAGACCGACAGGGTTCTTGCTTTATAATAAGATTATAATGATCTTTGCATAAAGCAAGAACTTTTTTTGTACTTTTGCTTAGGAAAACGGGGTGCCCGATTGTATATAGAGTAAAAGACAAGCGACAAGATGATTGACAAGCAAGCGTTCGAACAGATCTTCCGACATCATTACGACGGGATGTTCCGGCTGGCCAGACGGATGCTCGGCAGCGACGAGGAGAGCAAGGATGTGGTGAGCGACATGTTCGCCCAACTGCTGAACAGCCATGCTGACTTGCGGTCGGATACGCTGCAAGGCTTTCTGCTGACGAGTGTCCGCAACCGCTGCGTCAATCTGTTGGCACACAAGCAGCGGGAACAGGCCGCGCAGGTGGAACTGAGGCCACTCCAGCAGGATACTTCCCAAGAGCACAAAGAGCAGGAACAGCTCGACGCCCTCCACCACTACATCGACACAGAGTTACCCCCACTCTCGCAGCAGATACTCCGCCTGCGCTACCAGCAGGGACTGAAGTACCGCGAGATAGCCGAGACGCTCAAGGTCAGCGAAGTAACCGTGCACAATCACCTGTCGCAGTCGCTCAAACAATTGAAGGAACACTTTAAAGCAAAAGGTTATGACATCTAACGACAAACTGGAGGATCTCCTCAAGCAGATGTATGCACAAGAGGATGAGACCATAGACACCTCGGACATCATCGACGAGGAATGGCAGAAATTTGAGGCCAGGCACTTTGCTCCCAAGCACCGTTCTTGGGGCTGGATGCAGATTGCCGCAGCATTCATCGGCGTGCTGATGCTAAGTGGTATCACCTATGCCGCCGTGCAGATGGTACGGCATACACAGGAGCAGGCATGGAATCAAGGGGACAGGTCGCTTGATTCCGACGGCAAAGCCGTGGATCAAGGACCTGTCCCCTTGATTCCTCCCGTGACTCCTGACAGCATTCCGCAGACGCGCATCTTTGAGAACGCACCGCTCGACGAGATAATCACGGAGATAGCCCAATATTATAATAAGGTGGCAGACATCGAGAGCGAAAAGGCTCATGAGTTGCGCCTGTATTACAAATGGGAACCGAAGGATGCCCTCGAAGACGTAGTGGCAGACCTGAACCACTTCGACCACGTAAGCCTCGCCATCGAGGATGACAAACTGATTGTGAAACCTTAACCCCACAAAAGACACACATGAAAAAGATATTGATACTGCTATTGCTGTGCGCTGCCGTCAGCAGCGCACAGGGACAAAGGCTACGGGTAGGCGCGTCAGCGGGAATGAAAATTACACGCGACTACCAGAGCCAGTCGCTCAGCCGCGTGCTGGAGGATCTGAATGCCGCCACATCGCGCCACGAGATATCCTTCGTCTATAACGACCTGGAAGATTTCACTGTCACTTGTCGACTGGAACGGGCAAGTCTCGACGATGCCTTGATGAAGGTCGTAGGCTTCTATCCCGTCCGCATCGTCCGCGACGGCGAGAAGTATTTCGTGGAGTGTACCCACAAGACGGAGCGCCACCTGAAGGGACGGCTCATCGACAACCAGAACCAGCCCGTGGCCTACGCCAACGTCTCACTGCTCAGCCCTGCCGACTCCTCTCTCATCGGTGGCGGCGTGAGCAATGAGAACGGCGACTTCGTTATCCCAACAGAGGCCTATCGCGTCATCGTGAAATGCACCTTCATCGGCTACAAAACGCTGCTCCGCACCTGCGAGGTAGGCGACATAGGCACCCTACAGCTCCAGCCTGCCGAATACACCATCAATGGCATCACCGTTGAGGGCACACATATCATGAACTATGTGGATAAGTCCGTCCACTCCTTTTCTGCTGATCAGATTAAACAAGCACGCAATGTCCGTGATCTTCTGGAACATGTGGAGGATTTAAAGATTGATCCCACTACCAATAAAATCAAGCGCATGGACGGTGGCGACGTGAAGATTTTACTTAATGGCATCAGCGCATCAGATATCGACCTGAAGGGGATTCCTGCCAATAAGATCGCCAAAGTGGAGTATTACAACATCCCTCCTGCCCGTTATGCCGATGCCGGTATCGTGATCAACGTACTGACGAAGAAGATGGACAATGGTCTCAATGCAGGTATTGAGGCGCGTACCGCCTTTACAACTGGCTTTACTAATGACGAGGCTTACTTCAACTTCACTTCCGGAAACCATCAATTGGCGCTCTCTTACACATTCAGCCTGCGTGAATATACCAAACGGTATTCAGAGCATGAATATAACTATTTGCTCGATGGCCAGCCGACACGCTATTATCGTAAGATGCATGACAATTTTGGCTATACATGGAATGACCCCGTTATCAAATACACCTATAACAAGCCTGATAACATCGCAGTACAAGTAGTGGCCACACCCCATTTCGATACTTACCATAATGACGGAAAGAGCGATATAAATATCCACTCTGCCGTAAACGATATCAAGGGATACGGCACGATGAGCAGTCGGGAAAGGTCCTTCGGTCCAAACCTGAATGTCTATATCCAGAAGACCCTGCCCAAGGGTCAAGTGCTTGACATCGATCTTGTAGGAACCTATTATCATAACAAAGATGCTTCTAAAAACGAGCAGACAGACCTTGCCAATGGTAGCAGTCTACTATCGGATGCACAGAACAAGAAAAATGACAAGTACTCTTTCATCGGAGAAGTGGCTTACACAAAAAAGTGGAAGAAGAGCAGTCTTAGCCTCGGCTATCGCGGCACATTCGGACGCTCCACTGCCACCATCAGCAATGTCCTCTCCGAATATCAGGATTACGAATATTCATCAGCCAGTTATAAAAACTATTTCTATGCCGAATATATTGGCTCGCTTGGTCAGAAACTGACCTACCGCATCGGCGCTGGTGCCACTTTGGTGACTCAGGACAATAATGATACCCACGATTCGCGCTGGCTCTTCACACCCAAACTCATACTGAACACTAATCTCTCGAAGACAATGAGCCTACAATGGGTTACATCCTCTTCGTCCAACATACCGTCCATCTCACGACTGAGCAACAATGCAAGTTTGTTGATCCCTGGTGTGATGACAATAGGCAATCCTTATCTGAAGAGTTACAATTCCTATACAACGGAATTGATTCACAAATGGAACCTTGGATGGCTCAATACCAGATTCTCCATATTATATACATATAGAGATTCGCCTATCAGCCATTACTATACAGAACAGCAGATTAAAGGTCGGAAGTATATTGTGGGAATGAATGAAAATGCCAACTACTCGTCAGATTTCGGAGGCTCTTATATGCTGACGGTCAAACCATTCAATAGTGAGATCCTGACTTTAGTTATGCAAGGATACGTTTATTATCAGACCGTCAGCAGTCCCATTATCGGACTTTATCATCACACCTGGGCACCACTCTACTTTGCCGTGCAGTTCCGGAAGGGCAACTGGGGTGTCAGCTATCAGGGTTACATTGTATCAAAACGCCTAAGGGGCTCTTCTTTGGATGCAGGCGAGAACCAGTCACACCTACAAGTGTACTGGCAGAAGAAAAACTGGCGCATCTTCGCCGCTGACTATTGGCTCTTTACCCGTTCGCACTATTCGGGCAACAGTTTACCCACCAGCATCCTGCAAAGTACGAACAAGACTTGGATTGACGACAACAAGTCAATGTTCGTCCTCGGCTTCAGTTACGATTTCTCCAGTGGAAAGAACCTGAAGATCAAACGCAAACTGCAGAATAAAGACTCGGATACAGGTGCTTTCTGAAGCATTGAGCCGACTGTTGAATTGGTAACACGGGGACTGGCACGGTGTGACATGCTAAAAAAAGTATTCTTCTTCGTCTGTCTGAGGGGTATCAGCATCCATAAACATCACAAAATAGACGGGCATGTAAGTGACCTTACCGTCTTGATAGACCCTGCGCTCGTTGGAAATGACTGTGGCTGCAAGAACATTGTACTCGGGATTCTTCAAGAGGTTGTTGAGCGCACTGTGCGCTGTGTAGTCCTTGCCCGACTTGACCTCTATCAGGTGAGCACTCATCGTCAGGTGATTGTCAACATCTTGTCATTATCGGACTTCAGATAGTCCTCGATGTAGGATGTAATCTTCCTGTACAGCATGGCTTTTTACACTTTTCAACAACTTTTGGTAGTCAAAAACTACACTTTTCAATATAATCCCGTGCTGCAAAATTACACTTTTCAATCGAGACGACCAAACATATCGGCAAAAAAGTCTCATTTTATTGCGATTTTGCTTGGCAGTTTGGAATTCGTTTCCTATCTTTGCCGAGAAATAAACTACCATACATACAAAATTTCTGGCGGCTGGGGTTAACAAACGGGCGGCTCGGCTGTATAATAGAGTGTATGAAGCAAGACGAAAGACTGGAACGACTGTTCAAGACGTACTACCAACGGATGTACCGGCTGGCGCGGACGATGCTCTACGATGTGGACGAGAGCCGCGACGTGGTGAGCGACGTGTTTGCTGAGATCATTCGGCAGCAGACAGTGCTCCTGCCTAAGACGGAGGAACGCTATCTGATGACAAGCGTCAGGAACAGGTGCAGGAATGTGCTGCAAAAGAAACTGATTCGCGAGCAGTATCGGCAGCACTATCTCGTGGAGACGGAGCCGTCAGATTCCGCCATCGACACAACAGAACTGCTACGCTACGTCGAGACTCACCTCTCGCCGCATGCTCAGCGCATCTTCCGCATGAGGTTCATCGACGAGATGACCTACCAGCAGATAGGCGACGAGCTGGGCATCAGCAAGGTGGCAGTGTATAAGCACGTAAGCCAGTCAGTAGAGTTGCTCCGACAGAAGTTTTACCCCAAAAGCAAGAAAGAAGTATGACACAGGAAGAGAAGATGAAGCGGCTGCTCGATGCCCAGGACAATCCGGAGGCTTTCACAGAGGAAGAACTGCAGGCGATGCTCGATGAGGATGACCTCCGCGAGTCGGCAGAACTGATGGCTAGGCTGAAGCAGGCATATATCGGAAAAGAGACAGAACAGATAGACGTTGAGGCAGAATGGCAGCGCTTTGCCTCACAGAAGCCCAGGCGATGGCCTTTGCGGATTGCAGCATCCTTTATCGGTCTGCTGATGCTCTCGGGCATTGCATACGCAGCGATCCAAATCGTCAGCAACAGCCGCTCGCAGCATACTGAAGTATGCGGGAACCAAGGGGGGAATCAAGGGGACAGGTCGCTTGATTCCGACGGCAAAGCCGTGGATCAAGGACCTGTCCCCTTGATTCCTGAGCCGAAGACCTTCGAGAACGTCCCGCTCAAGGACATCGCAGCAGAAATGGGCTCGGCCTACCATGTAACCATAGAAGTTAAGAACGCCGAGACTGCCGCCTTGCGCCTCTACTACCCTTGGAACCCGCAGATGCCGCTCCGACAGGTCGTAGAGGAACTGAACCGGTTCGAGAAAGTACACCTGACACTCACTAACGACACGCTAATCATCGAATAAGCCATGAGACACACATTATACCTTATGATATTGTGCCTCGGCTTAGTCGAAGCACAGGCACAGAAACTGAGTAAGAGCTACACCGAGGCCTCGCTCTCCGACGTGCTCATCGACCTGAACCGTTCGCAGACGGACAGCCGCGTCAGTTTCATCTACAACGAACTGGAGGACTTCACCGTCACCACCAGCTTCCGCAACCAGACCATCGGCAACGCCGTCCGTCAGGTGGTAGGCTTCTATCCGATGAAGATTACTGAGACCGACAGCCTCATCACCGTGGAGTGTGTCCAGAAAGAAACGCAGAAGGTCATCGGACGAGTGATCGACGAACAGGGACAGCCCGTCGAGTTTGCCAACGTAGCCTTGCTGCTGCCTGCCGACTCCTCGTTCATCAATGGCGGCGTGACAAACCAGAACGGCGACTTCGTCATTCCCTGCCGCCCTGGGCGGATGCTTATCCGAGTGTCGTTTGTCGGCTATAAGACCCATTACCAGCCCTGCACGGTCGGCGAGGTGGGCAACATCCGCCTTAAGCGCGATGCCATCGTACTGAAGAACATTACCGTGAAGGGCGAGATTCCTCAGTACAAGGCCACTGCTGGCGGCATGACCGTTGAGATACAGAACTCCATCCTGAAGGACGTTGGCACAGCCGACGACCTGCTCTCGATGCTGCCCCGCGTGGAGGGGAGCGACGGTAAGTTCACCGTCTTTGCCAAGGGCGAGCCGGAGATCTATATCAATAATAAGAAGGTACGCGACGCAAAGGAACTGAAGCAACTCAAATCGACGGACATCAAGAGCGTTGATATCATCACCTCGCCTGGTGCGAGATACAATGCCGAGGTCAGCGCCGTCATCCGTATCAAGACCATCCGCCAGCAAGGCGACGGCCTGAGTGTGAAGGTCTACAGCCAAACCAAATACAATGACTGGTGGACAAACTACGAAGACCTGACCGTGAAATACCGCACAGGCGGACTGGAAGTGTTTGGCACAGGCTCATTCAATAATAATCACTATGCTGAAGATCCTGCCCTTTCAAGCGACCTGTTCTTCGACAAGAACACCATCCATATCGACCAGGGTGCTCCGAACTCCATCTGGTTTACGTCCGTATCCGGCAAGGCAGGCCTGAGTTATGACATCAACGAAGACAACTCCTTCGGTATGACCTACAGCTGCTTTGGCGAACTATATGGCGGCGGCGACTTGAACGGTTGGCAGACCATCTACCGCAATGGACAACTGGAGGGTAAGGTCAGCCAGTGGATGCACATCAACCACACTACCATACCCGACCATGATGCCAATATCTACTATGTCGGCAAGATCGGGAAACTGGGCATCGACTTCAATGGCTCCTGGCTCTGGCAGAAGAGCGTCCGCCGCGATGAGGAAAC
>DGTJ01000050.1:20699-29836 GCA_002393725.1 Prevotella sp. UBA4339
CGCAGGATGCTGGCAGCCAAACTCGTACTCTCCTATCCCGTATGGAAGGGTGAACTGAGCGTGGGAACCGAGACCACCAACACCCACAGTACAGGCATCAGCCAGAACGAAGAAGGATGGGTGCCTGCCTCCGACACACGTATCAAGGAGAGCAACACAGCAGGATTTGCGGAATACCAACTACAGTTGGGGAACTGGAGCCTCGATGCTGGTCTGCGCTATGAGCACGTAAGCACCGACTACGAGTCGTTCGGCATCCACCAGCCAGAGCCGAGCCGTACTTACAATGACCTGTTCCCTAATGTATCGGCAGGCTGGCAAAAAGACAAGTGGGGTGCGCAACTAAGTTACAACAAGCGCATCAGCCGCCCCAGTTACCACTCGCTGAGCAGTTATGTGCAGTACGATAACCGCTATCAGGTGGAGGGCGGTAATCCGATGCTTCGCCCCACCATCCGTCAGGACATTGACCTCAACATCACTTATTCCTGGCTAAGTCTTGAGGCGGGCTACGAGCACAACCGCGACAAGATCCTGCACAGTAGCAATCGCTACCAGGAGGGCAAGGATATCATCATGTGGCGCCATGAGAACTTTCCTAAGTATGAGTGCCTTCACGCCTCGCTCGTGGCCTCGCCCAAATGGGGCTTCTATAGCCCGACGCTCACCCTCGGCTACTTCCAGCAGTTATTCGACGCAAAGCCTTTTGGCATCAGCCACAACCTTGAGAAGCCGGAATGGACGGTGAACCTCCGCAATTGGTTTACCATCGGCAAGACGGCCAAGGCGATGGTCTATCTGCACTATGCCACGAGCCACGACTATGGCTTCAGTCGCTGGCACCACCAATTTAACGTGAACGCCCGTCTGCAGAAGAAGTTTCTGAAAGGACAGCTGACGGCAGCCCTCTTTGCCAACGACATCTTCCGCACACTTCGCGACAAGTGGGACGGCTACTATCCCGCGGAGATATTGACCCGCGATGCCTACCAGCATAGTCAGGAGATAGGCATGTATCTGCAATACAACTTCAACGCCACCCGCTCGAAGTACAAGGGCACCGGAGCCGGCAATGCAGAGAAGAGCAGGCTGTAGCGATTCAGCTAATGAAAATCACATTTTATTGCGATTTTGCTTGGCAGTTTGGAATTTATTTCCTATCTTTGCTGCAAAATCGCAATATAATGGGATTATGACGCAGAAGGAAATTGGAAATGCCGTTAAAGAGAGGCGTAAGAAGTTAGGGGTGAACCAGCAGACACTTGCAGAACTGGCCGGTGTGGCAGTCAACACAGTGGTCGCCATAGAGCGTGGCGAGGGGAATCCGCAGTTAGGAACATTACTCACAATCCTTGACACCTTGGGGCTACAGGCATATATTAACATTAAGCAGTTGGAATATGAGACAATGTAAGGTTTACGTTCACGATACCGAAGCAGGCATCCTGCAGGAGACAGACGACAGGGAGTATATCTTTACCTACGGTGAGAATTACGATGGTGAGCCCGTGTGCCTAGCCATGCCAGTAAGACACGAGCCTTACCGTTCCAGTCACCTATTCCCCTATTTCTTCAATATGCTCTCTGAGGGGGCAAACCGACAAGTACAGTCGATGCTGCTGCATATCGACGAGAAAGACGATTTTGGTATTATGCTGGCTACGGCACAAAGTGATACCATCGGAGCAGTAACAGTAAAACCCATCTGAATATGGAAGAAATCAACGTATGTCCTTCAACATTACAGGAAGGTTTTTCCACATATTCGCCAACGGCTCTGAAGTCACTGTTTGACGGGCAAAAGATATCCCACATTCTAGACTTTTGCAGTCCCAACGCCGATAGTTCTGACAAAGAAGCCTATCTGAAAAATGTAGGCCGCATCTCACTTTCCGGTGTCCAGCCCAAGGCCAGTCTGATAGTCAAAAGTAATCAGTTAGTAAAGCCAGCAGAAGATGAACGCGGAACTTATATCCTAAAGCCTGCTCCAACATTCTATACGCTATATGATCGTAAATACTGCCCTGCCAATGAGCATCTCACTATGCAGTTAGCCTCACAAGTCTTTCATATAGAGACTGCGGCCAACGGGCTATGCTTTTTCCGTGATGGCGAGGCAGCCTATATCTGTCGCCGCTTTGATGTTGGACCAGACGGTCACAAATACCAGCAAGAGGACTTTGCCTCATTGGCAGGGTTAACCAATGCCAATGGAGGCAGCGACTTCAAATACAGCAATCTAAGTTATGAGGAGTGTGCCGACATCATTCGCAAGTATGTAAAGGCTGCACCTGTTGAAATATTGAAGTTCTTCCGTATCGTGGTGTTTAATTATCTGACCCTCAACGACGACGCACACCTGAAAAACTTCTCACTGATCAATCGAGGTGATGGTGAGTATCATCTGGCTCCTGCCTATGACCTTATCAACACCAGCCTTCATCTGGGCATACCTCGCATTTTTGCCCTTGACAAAGGATTGTTCAAAGAAGGTATGCAACTGTCTGATACAAGTTCTATCGGGCGGAAGGAGTTTGAAGAATTTGGCCATCGCATAGGTCTGGCTTCACGATTAATCAAGCGTGAACTGGATGTTTTTGCGGCTGAGTACCCTTTGGCAAAGGAGTTGATTGACCGTTCGTTCCTCTCTGATTCCCTAAAACGAAGTTATTGGCTGTCGTACAAATACCGTAGAAAGACATTGACATTTTAGTAAGAATGTTCTGCCATACAACGTCAGCGCTACCCGCTCGAAGTACAAGGGCACCGGAGCCGGCAATTCCGAGAAGAGCCGACTGTGAAGATTATACAAAATTGCGTTACGCAGATTTGTATAATTGAGATATTACTATCTTTCCTCTATTACTGGCTGAACAAGAAATAGAATCCTATCGAGAATCATGCAACACTTTCACTTTGTAGGCAGAGACATATAAGCATAACAACTTGCCCTTGTTAGTCCTCATTCGCATCGAATATCTCTGGCGGGAAACGAATCTCATCCTCAGGGTCATCAAGATACTCGTCGTAATGGTCTTGAAAGTAGGATGCTTCGTCAGCAATACGATTAATGCCACGTCTTCTTACTTCTTGCATTTGCCTGATAATTGCTTTGCGATGTGCCACCACATAATCATACATCTGCTGAGTAGAGGTCAATCTCTCGTTGCAATACCATTCAAAATGTCCACTGATGTCTGGCCAGTCATGGTGCCGCTTTACTAACAGATTATCACCCGATTTCCCAACCACTTCAAAGACTTCATCCTCCATTTCATAGCCAGGCTCAATGTCTATCGTATAGAAATATTTGCCTAAATCCAAAGGCCAGTCTTGTAGCGACTTCACATTTCGAGCCTTTGTATCATTTGGTATGGCTACTTCTTTCTGTTCAGTTTTGGCTACAGTCATGGTTTTCCTCCTTGCCCTTTGCTCTGGCTTACCACTACCTGACGACATCAGGTAGTGGTAGCCAAGCATGTAAAGGACAAAGAATAATGCAATGCTTCCCCAAACAATCCTATCTTCATTCCGTTTCGTCATTATTAATTTCTTCGATTCGCAAAGGGACGTTTGTTGCCATGCTGTTTGCAAAAGTTGGCTATCATCGCATTTTCAACACAGCAAGGTTCCTCATCGAAAAGGATTCGCCAGCAAACAACTAAATCAAGAGCATCTGACAGTTGCCATATACTACGGCCTCCGCCATGTGCAGCCTTTTTGCCTTTGCCAAATCTAATGTAGGTACTTAGACGTTTATGCAGCCCTGTCTTTTGATCAGAACCGCCAGCTTTTCCGATATAGACTATATGCGTTCCCTCTACCCATTCTTTTTCCAGTTCTGTCTTCGAGTAACTGGGATACTTCTCTTCCTGACAATCGAAAGGTCTCTTTTCGAGAATCTTTGGACGTTCTTCTTTTTCACGAAGCACAACATACACCCCCATCTCTTTAGGTATGTCCCTGCAACTCATCATTAATTCACGGACGGTCTTGAATCCCTCAAAACCTTGCTCAATTAGTTTTTGTTTGTCTTTATTCATAGCTCAAAAGTTTCTTTGTCTTGTAAAGCGCACCAATGCAATATGTTCAAGAGATTAAGAATTAAGGACTTGTTTAAATATGGAACTCTACCATCTCTTATTGATTTCTTTGTTAATGTCATTCCCTTTTCATGGGAACCATCATTAGCCACCTCGCAGCAGAAGTGAAAACTCCTTGTAATATGCGGTGGAATGGTTATCATTCTATTCTTGTCTTTTTTATGCATTTCTATCTCATATTGCCTTTTTTCTTCAAGCCTATGACTGATGTCTTTATATGACAAATTGTATTTTTTGAATATTTCAGACGTCTCCAGCCATTCAAGCAAACCTCTGCAAGTATTAGGAATGGTAACATCCTTCTCCATCTCTTTAGGGGGAAACTCAAGATTTTCCAACAATTTAACAAAATCAGGATGGTTACAGAAGGCACACGCATCTGCGTATTTATCCAAAACATAATTCAGAGGACTATTGCTGACTTTTATACGAACAACTTCAAACAGTTCTTTGTGTTCTGTCATTATATTGTAATATCTTTCGTTGTCTGGTAGAACGCTAAGTACAGCAGCTTTATTTCTCATTTCTCTAGTAGTTACAACAAACCATGGTATAGCCTTTCTATATTTTTTAATTGCATCAACAGCCCTATACAGATTATTCACATTTGGTTTCTCATTTGGAAAAGTTTTGATTTCTGCATTTAATATTACTGCATCCCAACAAGTCTCTTTATCATCAAGATAGTGCCTACAATCTGTCATACACTTACAGGTGGTAATCTCCAAATTATAAGTTTCGCCTTTTGATACAAATTTCAGCAAATCTTCATCACCATTATTCATCCAAAGAACTTTTATCTTATTCATAGCAATTCCTCCATCGTTATTTGTTAGAAGTCCTTTTAGAATCAGTCAAATGCGCAATTAAATCGTCTATTGGGACTGATGTTTTTGAGTATAATTCACTTCGCTCAATTTGCACTCGCCACATGTCGTTCCTAGTTATTCTGCGTGTGATAGGCAACTGACGCAGAATCTCTTCTTTTTCAAAGAGTTTAATAGCAACGTCATAATCTACCTGATAACCATCATTGGGAACAAGCAGCATTTTGTCATCCAAAGAAAGATTGTGAATATCCTCACAAGACCTAATAATCAGAGGAGACAATTTCCCTATAGCAGAAAGAAGGATGGCGGGCTCATTCAATCCCGCAACATCTTTGGCGGCAATAGGATAACGAATATCAAATACATCAGCAATTAGGCATATCCCTTCTTCGCCATACCCCAACTTATGCAAATAGTCACTGGGATGTAGAGATTTTACATCACAAACAGGATAGATACACACTTGTTCATTCCAGCGGTCATCCAGTCCTTCGTCCATTGCATCAGGATTCATCTGAAATGCCAAATGGTACTCGCCTGGGAACATATCGTGAATGAGCAAATTGCAGACAGCTGCCATATCGGTCTCTTCAGAAATGTTCCATGCAGAGGCATCTACGAACTTGATGCTTCCTCTACGCCTACGCGTCACATCTATCAAAAGGATAGCCACACGTTCGTTTTCATCAGTAGGCCAAGGAAGGGAGGTCGTGCAAACTGTATCAATAATATCTGCCTCAATGCACATCTTCCTGAACTCTTCCTGTTCTTTATTGTTCAGAACAGATGCTGGCACAGTCCAAAAGAACTGTTTGTTTTCTGGTAGTCCCTCAATACTTGCCTCTGCAAACGGTGTATCAAATGGTACTGGAATCAAATTATATCCCACATTTGCGGCTAAATCTTTCAACAGCTGTTCCGTCACTTCAATGTTCATCTTGCTCATAACTCAAACGAATTTAAAAATCCAACAAAAATAAATTAACGACTGCAAAGGTACGACCAAAACTTCTTCCCTGCAAACAATTTGATTATTTGATTAGTTCCTTTTCGTTGGGAACCATTCCGATATAGCGTTTAGCCATTCCTGCGATACGCTCTGCAATAAGTTGGCGCAAATCTTCAGGGGCAACAATCTCCAGCTGGTCACCCATTTGCAGAATGCGACCAATAAATTCATTGTTGGGTTCTACATGCAACAAGAAGTCGCCGCTGGTGCCATCGAAGGCGGTCAGTGGATGCTGGGTGTGATGGATGGGCTTGGTGTCGATGAGGTTGTAACAATAGGGTGAGTGCGCACGAAGACGGACATCAATTGCTGTGGTATTGTGCTTGTGGCTGACACCTACCAAATCATTGAAATACTCTGCATAGAATCCTTTTGGTGCTGGTACATAGGCCACGTCCTTCACCACCTCTACGCTGTCTCCGATACGATCAAGTGCCACATTGCTGGGGAAGAAGTCTGTTCCTTCTATCTTTCCAAACAGAAACCATCGGCCATTATACTCACGAAGGTACTGAGGATGGAATACAAGCGTCTCAACCTTACTGTAGGATTGCTCATAGTCAAACGTCACAACCTGTTGTTGCCTGATGGTTTCATAGAGCGTAGGAAGCAGTTTCAGGTTTTTCAGCTTGCGGTCAAGACTGGTGCTGATAATCTCTTCTCCTTGTCTCTTTCTGTCCTTTATATTCAACAAGTCCTGACTATTATGGAAGAAATGATTAAGCCACTCCATCGGAAAGAACCCTGCGGAGTCTTGGCAAAACTGCCAATAGGTTTGCAGGTCTTTGATGACAACGGCATTGATAAAATCCTTCAACGGATCATTATCCTTACCTTTGTAGCGATATTCTTTATTGCGATTGTTGCCACGCTCTTCTATGCTATCAGGCACTTTTTCCAGTATCATCCGAAAAACCTGTGGGACAGCCTTCTTCAGTTCACCATATTGCTCATGGTTAGATACATTATATTCTAACTTCTCGCCCAGGTAACTTTCTAATATACTCGCATAGTTTATCCATTGGCGAGTCATTAACAATTTGTAAGTTGTGCGAGTCAAACTTGCCCGACAGCTATTTCCCTCAAAGATGTTGTTCCTTGCCATATAAATCTAAGCATAACGATACGTTTTTGCAAAAATACACATTTTATATGAATTTGCCAAAATCTTAACCCGAATATTATCAGAGTTACGGAAACCTATAGCACAGCAACTCCTGAAAATCCCATTATATTGCGATTTTGCTTGGCAGTTTGGAATTTATTTTCTATCTTTTCTGCAAAATCGCAATATAATGGGATTATGACGCAGAAGGAAATAAGAAATGCTGTTAAAGAGAGGCGTAAGAAGTTAGGGGTGAACCAGCAGACACTTGCAGAACTGGCCGGTGTGGCAGTCAACACAGTGGTCGCCATAGAGCGTGGCGAGGGAAATCCGCAGTTAGGAACATTACTCACAATCCTTGACACCTTGGGGCTATAGGCAGATATTAACATTAAGCAGTTGGAGTATGAGACAATGTAAGGTTTACGTTCACGATACCGAGGTCGGCAATGCCGAGAAGAGCAGGCTCTGACAAAAGGATACGTAAGGAACAGGGGAGAGAACCCCTTTCTGGCAGGGAGAGAAGTACGTTCTAACAGGGAGAGAAGTACGTTCTCGCAAGAAAAAAGCGACCGCCCGCATCAATGCGGGCGGTCGCCCTTATATCTGTGAGCGTTCGGCCATATATACTGGAGCGCCCGCCCGAAACCGAGTTTTATTCCTTCGAGACTTGCTTCTTTGGGAAGTATAGCCAGCGGCGGCTCTCACGCACCTTCCACAGACGGGCATTCTCGCCCACGCAGAGGTTGTCGAGATAGCGCTTGGCAGAGTCGCGCTTCAGC
Organism: Prevotella sp. UBA4339; assembly: GCA_002393725.1. Lineage (GTDB taxonomy): Bacteria > Bacteroidota > Bacteroidia > Bacteroidales > Bacteroidaceae > Prevotella. Next base: position 28,529 of record DGTJ01000050.1, read on the forward strand.
TGGCTGAAGATCATAAAGTCGGGCACAGTGGTGTAGCCCAGCCTCATACTGCGACGCAGGGCCTCGTCCATCGCCCCGGCATCGTACATCTGGCTGTTGCCCACCTGACCGTTGCTTCTGCGATAGCCCTCACGGTTGCGTCCGCCCTCCTCCACGAAATCCTTCGAGGGGATAAACTCAAGTCCGGCATACCTGATGTCTCTGCCATGAATGGTCTTGGGATCGGTATGCTCTCCAAGCAGCTTCAGCTTCGGCGCAAAAGAGCCGAGGGGCGTCTCCACCCGATAGCCGTCGGACAGCCACATGCCTGCCACTTCCATCACCACACCAAACACCTGCTGCAGCTCACCGGTGCGCAATCCGCGATACTTGCAGCAGAAGGCCTCCAGGTCCTTGAACGTCTTCTTCCTGCCCTTTACCGGACGCACATAGAGCAGCGGCTTGCCGTCGTCACCCTTAGTAGGGCGCGGATGCACTTCAAATTCTATTCCATTAGTCTTGCGAGGCATAGTCTTACTGTTTTTTCGTTTACGAGTTTGCGAATGCGAAAGTACTAAATTTTTTCCGCAAAAACAAACTTTTAAGGAATTATTTTGCGTGACTGCCGAACTTACTCCGGCATCCTGCCAAATTTAGTTAGAAACAAAAAAGGCGGGTCTCGCATTGAGATCCGCCATTTTTATAGATTCTAAATAAAACTTATTCAGCCTTAGCCTCTTCAGTAGCAGGTGCCTCAGCTGGTGCCTCGGCCTTTGCCTCCTCAGCAACAGGAGCCTCTGCCTTGGCAGCACCGCCACGACGGCTACGACGTGTCTTCTTCTTACCTGCATCCTTTGCCATATCGGGATCGAAGTCTACGAGCTCGATGAAGCATACCTGAGCAGCGTCGCCCTGACGGGTTCCGAGCTTGATGATACGGGTGTATCCGCCTGGACGGTCACCTACAGCCTGAGCCACCTCTCCGAAGAGCTTCTTGATGGCTTCCTTGTTCTGAAGGTAGCTGAATACAACACGACGAGAATTTGTTGAGTCGTCCTTTGCCTTTGTGATAAGGGGCTCAACATACTTCTTCAGTTCCTTTGCCTTTGCTACGGTCGTAGTGATTCTTTTGTGCTCAATCAGCGAGATGGCCATGTTGGCAAGCATAGCGCTACGGTGACTGGCAGTACGGCCGAGATGGTTGAATTTCTTATTATGTCTCATTTTTCTTTTTTGCTTTTATTGGGCATTCGGCATGTCTTCGCAGACTTACTCCCTGTCCAGTTTATACTTTGAAATGTCAGTTCCAAACGACAGATTCAGACTCTC
>DGTJ01000050.1:29910-42855 GCA_002393725.1 Prevotella sp. UBA4339
CATCAAGCTCAGTGAGCGATTTCTTACCGAAGTTGCGGAACTTAAGAAGGTCGGTCTTGTTATACTGCACGAGATCACCAAGGGTCTCAACATCAGCAGCCTTCAGACAGTTGAGGGCACGAACAGAGAGGTTCATGTCTACAAGACGTGTCTTCAGCAGCTGGCGCATGTGCAGAATCTCCTCATCAAACTCCTGGTTTGTCTCGCTCTCTGAGTTCTCGAGAGTAATCTTCTCGTCAGAGAACAGCATGAAGTGATAGATAAGGATCTTTGCAGCCTCCTTAAGAGCATCCTTCGGGTGTATGGAACCGTCCGTAGTGATCTCCATTACGAGCTTGTCGTAGTCAGTCTTCTGCTCTACACGATAAGGCTCTACAGAGTACTTCACGTTACGGATAGGTGTGTAAATAGAGTCGATTGCGATTACGTTAACGTCGGTGCAGAACTCGCGATTCTCATCTGCGGGTACATATCCGCGACCTTTGTTGATCGTAAGGTCAATCTGCATCGAGGCTTTGGAATCTAAATGACAAATCACCAAATCGGGATTCAGCACCTCAAATCCAGTCAGATACTTGCCGATGTCACCGGCTTTGAATTCGGTAGAATTCTCGACCGTGATACTGACTTTCTCGTTCTCGAATTCTTCTACAACTTGCTTGAACCTTACTTGCTTCAGGTTCAAGATAATGTTGGTTACATCTTCCTTTACACCAGGTACAGATGAGAACTCATGCTCAACACCGGCAATCTTGATGGTATTGATAGCATAGCCCTCGAGTGATGAAAGAAGAATGCGGCGGAGGGCGTTACCAATGGTAACACCGAATCCTGGCTCCAAGGGACGAAATTCGAACTTGCCGAACTTGTCGTTGGACTCCAACATTACGACTTTATCAGGTTTTTGAAATGCTAATATCGCCATTAATTTAATGATTTAGTTCTTAGAGTACAACTCAACGATTAACTGCTCCTTAATGTTCTCAGGAATGTCGGCACGCTCGGGCTTGTGCAGGAACTTACCGCTCTTAGAGTTCTCATCCCACTCTATCCAAGGATACTTGCTGTGATTGAAACCTGCGAGAGCTGCCTCGATAACCTCGAGTGACTTTGACTTCTCGCGAACAGCAATAACCTGACCTGGCTTAACAGCGTAAGAAGGGATGTTTACTACCTGACCATCAACAGTGATATGCTTGTGACCAACGAGCTGACGTGCAGCAGCACGTGTTGGAGCAATACCAAGGCGGAACACTACATTGTCGAGACGACTCTCCAGATTCTGCAGCAGCACCTCACCGGTGATACCGTCAGCCTTAGCTGCCTTTTCAAACATATTACGGAACTGACGCTCAAGTACTCCATAAGTATACTTGGCCTTCTGCTTCTCTGCCAGCATGACTGCGTACTCCGACATCTTGCGACGACGGTTATTGCCATGCTGTCCAGGAGGGAAGTTTCTCCTAGACAAAACTTTGTCCGGGCCAAAGATGGCTTCTCCAAATCGGCGGGCAACTTTTGATTTCGGTCCTAAATATCTTGCCATAATCTATAAATAAAAATTTCTAATAATTAAATAATATGAGTAATCCCAATGATACGACAACTCATTATACACGACGACGCTTTGGAGGGCGACATCCGTTATGTGGCAGTGGAGTAACGTCTACAATCTCCATTACCTCGATTCCTGCACCGTGGATGGCACGGATAGCTGACTCACGTCCGTTACCAGGACCCTTCACATAGGCCTTAACCTTGCGAAGACCGAGATCATAAGCAACCTTTGCGCAATCCTCTGCTGCCATCTGAGCAGCATATGGAGTGTTTTTCTTTGAACCACGGAAACCCATCTTACCAGCGGAAGACCAAGAGATAATCTGACCCTCATCGTTAGCAAGTGATACAATAATATTATTAAAAGAACTGTGTACGTGGAGCTGTCCGATGGCATTCACTCTCACGTTTCTCTTCTTAGAAGTGACTGTTTTCTTTGCCATAATTCTTAATCTACTTTAATTGTTTAACTTAGAATTACTTCGTAGCCTTCTTCTTGTTGGCAACAGTCTTCTTCTTTCCCTTACGGGTACGAGCATTATTCTTGGTACTCTGACCGCGAACGGGAAGACCGTTACGATGACGTACGCCACGATAGCAACCAATATCCATCAGTCGCTTGATATTCAACTGGATCTCAGAACGGAGATCACCTTCTACTTTGAATTCAGCACCGATAATTTCACGGATCTTGGCTGCCTGGTCGTCACTCCACTCGCTTACCTTCAGGTCGCGGCTGACACCTGCCTTATCCAATATCTTTGCTGAACTACTTCGACCTATACCATAGATATAAGTCAATGCGATTTCGCCACGCTTGTTCTGGGGCAAATCTACTCCAACAATTCTTATTGCCATTTGTTAAACTAAATGTGATAAATAAAATTAATAAAATTCGAATTTCTGCTAAAAAGCATGCAAAGGTACACAGAATTCTTGAGATTCCGATACCTTTTTATGCTTATTTAACATAAAATCATGTTAACCCTGACGCATCTTGTACTTTGGGTTCTTCTTGTTGATAACGAACAGGCGTCCCTTGCGACGTACAATCTTGCAGTCTGGGGTACGCTTCTTCAATGATGCTCTTGTCTTCATATTGTTGTCTATTGTTTATTTGTATCTGAATACAATTCTACCCTTTGTCAGGTCATAAGGACTCATCTCAACTTTTACCTTATCCCCTGGCAGGATCTTAATATAATGCATGCGCATCTTACCAGATATATGGGCGATAATGGGCACGCCGTTCTCCAATTCTACACGGAACATTGCATTTGACAATGCCTCAACAATCGTTCCATCCTGTTCTATAGCACCTTGCTTTGCCATTCTTACTTAATATAGTTTACCTTCTATTTCTTCTACTTCCTCAAACGATGATAAAATCTCAGCCTTACCTCTTCTGATAGCGATGGTATGCTCAAAATGAGCTGCGGGCTTGCCATCCTGAGTTCGGATAGTCCAGCGATCCTTATCCATCCAGATATCTCGCTTACCCATCGTTACCATCGGTTCTATAGCGATACACATCGAAGCCTTAAGCATTACGCCATTACCACGGCGACCGTAGTTAGGCACTTGCGGATCTTCATGCATCTCACGACCAATACCATGACCGGTAAGTTCGCGAACTATCCCGTAATTAGATGCCTCACAGTGACTTTGAACTGCATAGCTGATATCTCCAAGATGTCTTCCTGCCTGTGCTGCCTCGATACCAAGATAAAGTGATTCCTTGGTGGTCTTGAGCAACTGCTTGACATCATCGGCAACTTCTCCAACACAGAATGTATAGGCAGAATCGCCATTGAAGCCGTTAAGCAATGTACCGCAGTCGATGGAGATAATATCTCCTTCCTTTAGTACAGTCTCATTGTTAGGCACACCGTGCACCACAACATCATTGACTGACGTGCAGATGCTGGCAGGAAACGGTCCTCCGTAAGGATTCGGAAACCCTTTGAAAGTTGGGACTGCTCCATTGTCACGAATGAACTCTTCGGCAATCTTGTCCAACTGGAGGGTCGTTACACCAGGTTTGATATGTTTTGCCAATTCGCCAAGCGTTTTACCGACAAGTCGGTTCGCTTGGCGCATTAGCTCTATTTCATCTTCAGTCTTCAGAAATATCTTCATAGAAGATTAGTAAGCAGCCATACCACGGCCGTGGATACGACCAGAACTGAGCAGACCGTCATAGTGACGCATCAGGAGATGAGACTCAATCTGTGCAAGTGTATCAAGTACTACACCGACGAGAATCAGCAATGATGTTCCACCGAAGAACTGAGAAAAAGCATCTTGTACATTCAGCAGGCTAGCGAAAGCCGGCATGATAGCAATGAAGGCGATAAAGAGAGAGCCCGGCAGGGTGATGCGTGACATCACGGTGTCGATATACTCTGCAGTCTCCTTGCCTGGCTTAACACCAGGAATGAAACCATTATTGCGCTTCATATCCTCTGCCATCTGAGTCGGATTCAGAGTAATAGCCGTATAGAAATAAGTGAATGCGATAATCAGTGCAGCGAAGATTACGTTATACAGCCAACTGTGGTGATCAAGCATCGTGCGCAGGAACCAAGAGGTATTCTCGGGATTCATCCACTGTGCAAGTGACAGAGGGATGAACATGATAGCCTGTGCGAAAATGATTGGCATCACGTTAGCAGCAAACAACTTCAGTGGGATATACTGACGAGCACCACCTATTTGCTTGCCATTGCCGACAAGACGTTTTGCATACTGTACGGGGATCTTACGTACACCCTGTACCAGAACAATAGCTGCGCATACAACAGCATAGAGAATGATAATCTCGACGAGGAACATCACGAGACCACCACCAGTGATGGCTGTGAAACGAGAAGTTACCTCCTGTATAAATGCCTGTGGAAGACGGGCAATGATACCGATCATAATGATAAGCGAGACACCATTTCCAATACCTTTATCAGTAATGCGTTCACCCAACCAGAGGATGAACATACTTCCGGCAGCAAGTATAATCACGGCGGGGACCATAAATACAGGCCAGGAGATACCCGAAGCAAGGGCTGTACCTGACTGCATCTTGAGGTTGATCAGGTAACCCGGAGCCTGGAAGGCCAAAATAGCCACTGTCAGGTAGCGGGTATAGGCACTGATCTTCTTACGTCCGCTCTCACCCTCACGCTGCATCTTCTGGAAGTAAGGTACAGCAACTGCGAGAAGCTGCATTAAGATAGAAGCTGTGATGTAAGGCATGATTCCAAGTGCGAAAATTGACGCATTGGAAAATGCACCACCGGAGAACATATCAAGCAGCGACATCAGACCACCGGCAGTCTGTGACTGGAGTTTGTCCAACATGGCAGGATTGATACCGGGAAGTACCACAAACGAGCCAAAACGATAAATCGCTACGAATAGAAGAGTAATGAGAAGACGCATGCGCAAATCCTCAATCTTCCAGATGTTCTTCAGTGTCTCTATAAACTTCTTCATTTTTTTTAGATAGTTGTTGCGTTACCACCTACTGCCTTGATTGCTTCCTCGGCAGTCTTTGAGAATGCATTGGCCTCTACATCAACCTTTGCTTTCAGCTCACCTGTACCAAGAATCTTTACCAGCTTCTTGCCGTTAGTGAGACCAGCGGCTACAAGCTCTGCTATTCCAATCTTTGTAAGGTTCTTCTCCTCAGCAAGCGTCTGAATGGTAGAGAGATTAACTGCAAAATACTCCTTATGGTTTATGTTCTTAAAACCGCCCTTCGGAAGACGACGCTGCAGAGGCATCTGACCACCTTCGAAACCAATCTTTCTCTTATAACCAGAACGAGCCTTGGCACCCTTGTGACCACGGGTAGAAGTACCACCCAGACCAGAACCTGGTCCGCGACCGATACGACGACGTGAATGGGTAGAGCCTTCGGCTGGCTTTAAATTATTCAGTTTCATAATCAATTCTGTTTTTATTGTTAATTACTCAACTACGGTCACCAGGTGGTGTACCTTGCGAATCATTCCACGGATTGAAGGAGTATCCTCTACCTCAACAACCTGAGAGATCTTACGCAGGCCGAGAGCCTGGAGCGTACGCTTCTGGTCTACCGGATAACCGATCTTACTCTTAATCTGCTTAACCTTAATTGTTGCCATAATATCTTTCTCCTTTATCCTTTAAATACTTTTTCCATGCTGATACCACGTGTGCCTGCAATAGTGTAGGCATCACGCATCTGGCTCAGTGCTAAAATTGTAGCCTTCACAAGGTTGTGAGGGTTTGATGAACCCTTTGACTTTGCAAGTACGTCCTTGATACCTACGCTCTCGAGCACTGCACGCATAGCACCTCCTGCCACGAGACCAGTACCGGCAGCTGCGGGCTTCAGGAATACCTGAGCACCCCCGAAGCGGGCTTCCATCTCATGAGGAATAGTACCCTTGAGCACTGGAACTTTCACAAGATTCTTCTTGGCTGCCTCTGTGCCCTTGGCAATGGCAGCTGTAACTTCACCTGCCTTACCGAGACCCCAGCCGATGATACCGTTGCCGTCGCCGACAACAACAATAGCTGCAAAGGTGAAGGTGCGACCTCCCTTGGTAACCTTTGTTACACGGTTGATGGCAACCAGCTTGTCTTTCAACTCTACGTCACTATTTACTTTAACATTTTTCATTGCCATAATCGTTTAGAATTTAAGTCCACCTTTACGAGCTGCGTCTGCAAGAGACTTCACGCGGCCATGATACAGGTAACCATTACGGTCGAATACAACAGCGCTTACGCCAGCCTCCTGAGCCTTCTGGGCTACGAGTTCACCCACCTTCTCTGCCTGCTGGATCTTTGGCATAGCCTCAAGCCCAAGCGAGGATGCAGATGCAAGTGTTTTACCTTCCAAGTCGTTGATAACCTGAGCATAGATCTGCTTGTTAGAGCGGAATACACTCAGACGAGGACGTTCGGCTGTACCGAATACGTTCTTACGAATTCTATATTTGATCTTAATTCGTCTTTCTACTTTCTTCGTTGTCATAATCCTTTAATTCTTAATTCTTAGTTCAATAGATTACTTCGCAGATGCAGACTTACCCGACTTACGGCGGATAACCTCACCCTTGAACAAAATACCCTTTCCTTTGTAAGGCTCAGGCATACGGAAAGAACGAATTTTAGCGCAAATCAGACCGAGCAGTGCCTTGTCGCAAGACTCAAGGATAATCTGAGGATTCTGGTTACGTTCCATCTTTGTCTCAACCTTCACCTCTTTTGGAAGCTGGATGAAAATAGGGTGAGTGTAACCCAGTGAGAACTCAATGATGTTACCCTGATTAGAAACACGATAACCAACACCTACAAGTTCCATCTCCTTCTTATAGCCCTCGCTCACGCCAACAACCATATTGTTGACAAGTGCACGATAAAGACCGTGGAAAGCCTGCTTCTGCTTAATATTCACAGGACTGTTCTCGTCGATCTCAAATGTAACGTGACCATCCTCAACTTTCACCTTGATAGATGCATCAACCTTCTGTGAAAGTTCTCCCTTAGGACCCTTTACGGTAACAACTCCGTCCTTGTCCTGAGCAACTGTAACGCCAGCTGGAATACTAATTGGTAATTTTCCTATTCTTGACATATTCTATCCTCCAATTAATAAACATAGCAAAGAACCTCACCACCGATTTTCTGGGCGGCAGCCTCTTTGTCTGTCATTACACCTTTAGACGTTGAAATGATTGCAATTCCAAGTCCGTTAATTACTCTCGGCATGTCTTTGTAGCCAGTATACTGGCGAAGACCTGGGGTTGATACTCGTTTGAGACACTTGATAGCGTTCTCACGAGTTGCTGGGTCATACTTCAGAGCGACCTTGATAGTGCCCTGAGGACCATCCTCAATGAACTTGTAGTTCAGGATGTAACCCTTCTCGAAGAGGATCTTTGTGATCTCTTTCTTCAAGTTAGACGCAGGAACCTCAACGACACGGTGATGTGCCATGATGGCATTTCTGAGTCTGGTCAGATAATCTGCTATTGGATCTGTCATAAAATAAAGTTTTTAATTGATCGGGACTGCCCCGACAATATTAATAATAAAAAATATCTCAATTCTTAAGCGAGGTAATTACCAGCTAGCCTTCTTTACTCCAGGAATGAGACCACTTGATGCCATCTCACGGAACTGGATACGAGAAAGACCAAACTGACGCATATATCCCTTTGGACGCCCTGTAATCTTGCAACGATTGTGCAGACGGATTGGGTTAGCGTTCTTTGGAATGCTCTGGAGCTTACGAGCTGCCTCGTATGCCTCTGCAGGATCCTCAGTGGTTGCAATCACCTTCTTCAGAGCCGCACGCTTCTCAGCATAGCGGGCAACGAGCTTAGCGCGCTTGACCTCACGGGCCTTCATTGATTCTTTTGCCATATCTCTTAGTCTTTATTATTCTTGAATGGAAGACCGAAAGCCTTCAGCAGTGCAAAACCTTCCTCGTCAGTCTTTGCAGAAGTAACGAAGGTAATGTTCATACCCTGGATGCGGTCTACTGAATCGATATTAATCTCTGGGAAGATAATCTGCTCCTGGATACCCAGTGTGTAGTTACCACGACCATCAAACTTGCTCTCGATACCCTTGAAGTCACGAATACGTGGCAGAGCGATGCGAACGAGCTTCTCAAGGAACTCATACATGCGCTCACGACGCAGAGTAACCATAACGCCAATAGGCATCTTCTTACGGAGTTTGAAGTTTGCGATATCCTTCTTAGAATATGTAGCAACAGCCTTCTGACCACAGATGGCGGTAATCTCGTTGATGGCTACTTCGATGATCTTCTTGTCCTGTGTTGCATCACCAAGACCCTGGTTGATGACAATCTTCTTCAGGACGGGAATTTCCATCTTTGAACCATAGTTGAACTGCTTCTGCAGGGCTGGAGCAATCTGCTCGTTATAAACCTGCTTTAACTGTGCTGTATTTGCCATTACTTAATCTCCTCCCCTGACTTTTTTGCGATACGGGTAACCTTCTTGCCCTCGCGCTTGATAGCGATGCGGGTAGCCTTGCCACTCTTCGGATCAATCAAACTAATATTTGAGATGTGAATAGGAGCCTCAACCTTCTCGAAGCCTCCCTGAGGATTCTTGGCACTTGGCTTAGCGCTCTTGCTGATGATGTTTACACCCTCAACGATAGCACGCTGCTTGTCGGTCAAGACCTTCAGCACCTTACCAGTCTTGCCCTTATCCTCACCGGCCAGGACAATGACTGTATCATTCTTCTTAATATTGAACTTTGCCATTTCTTCTAAATCTTTTAAAATTAAAGTACCTCAGGTGCTAAAGAAACGACCTTCATGTTCACGGCACGGAGCTCACGAGCAACAGGGCCGAAGATACGGCTACCGCGAAGCTCACCAGCGTTGTTCAGCAGTACACAAGCATTATCATCGAAACGGATGTAAGAACCATCAGCACGACGAATCTCCTTCTTTGTGCGAACAACCAAAGCCTTAGATACTGCACCCTTTTTCACGTCACTTGTAGGGATCGCGTTCTTGATAGACACAACGATGATATCACCCACGCTTGCATAGCGGCGCTTGGTACCACCAAGTACACGAATGCAGAGAGCCTCGCGTGCACCGCTATTGTCAGCAACAGTAAGTCTTGATTCTGTCTGTATCATAATTACTTAGCTTTTTCTACGATTTGAACTAATCTCCATCTCTTTGTCTTTGACAGAGGACGGGTTTCCATAATGAGTACGGTATCACCTACATTGCACTCGTTCTTCTCGTCGTGTGCGTGATACTTCTTTGTCTTCTGGACAAACTTACCATAAATAGGGTGCTTCTCCTTGAACTTAGCGGCAATAACAATGGTTTTATCCATCTTGTTGCTGATAACGACACCCTGTCTTGTCTTTCTTAAATTTCTTGTTTCCATCTGGACCATTATTATTTGTTAAGTTCTCTCTGACGGAGTTCTGTCTTCATACGTGCAATGTCACGACGTGCAGCCTTAATCTGTGATGGATTCTCCATAGGAGTGATGGCATGGTTCAACTTCATCTGGTTGTAGTTGCCTACCTCGGTCTCCAACTTCTCTGCCAATTCCTTGGTCTCGAGAGCTTTAATTTCTGTCATCTTCATAGCTTAAGCGTTTTTATCGTAATCACGTCGAATAACAAACTTAGTCTTAACAGGCAGCTTCTGGGCGCCGAGGCGCAGAGCCTCTTTGGCGACTTCGAAGGGTACGCCTTCTACCTCGAAGAGGATACGACCCGGGGTTACGGGAGCCACCCATCCTGCGGGGTCACCCTTACCTTTACCCATACGTACATCAGCAGGCTTGCGAGTGATGGGTTTGTCCGGGAAGATGCGAATCCATACCTGACCTTCACGGTTCATGTAACGGTTGATGGCAACACGAGCTGCCTCAATCTGGCGGCTGTCAATCCACTTGGCATCAAGGGTTTTGATACCGAAGCTGCCGAAAGCCAGCTGCGTACCGCGGTGGGCGTTGCCTTTGTTGCCACGTCCGTCCTGCGGTCTTCTATATCTTACTCTCTTAGGTTGTAACATGATTGCTTCTTACTTTTGATGAATTACTTTTTCTTATTGCGAAATCTTCTGCCACCATTGTCACGACCACCATTAGAGCGGGCTGCGCCCTTCTCCTGTGTGAAGTTAGGAGCCAAGTCAACTTTTCCGTAAACTTCACCGCGGCAGATCCAAACCTTCAGACCCAGCAGGCCAACTTTCGTGAGGGCTTCTGCCTGGCAATAGTCAATGTCAGCACGGAAGGTGTGCAGCGGAGTGCGTCCTTCCTTAATCATCTCGCTACGTGCGATTTCTGCACCGTTCAGACGGCCAGAGATCTGCACCTTAATACCTTCTGCTCCTGCACGCATCGTGTTAGCCACAGCCATCTTGATAGCACGGCGGTAAGCAATCTTACCCTCTATCTGGCGAGCGATGTTGTTAGCTACGATGTTTGCGTCGAGCTCGGGTTTCTTAACCTCAAAAATATTGATCTGAATCTCTTTGTCGTAGAGCTTCTTGAGCTCTTCCTTGAGCTTATCGACATCCTGACCACCTTTACCAATGACCAGACCCGGACGGGCTGTGCAGATGGTGATGGTAACCAGCTTCAGCGTGCGCTCGATGACAATCTTCGAGATGCTTGCCTTGGCCAGACGCTCGTTCAGATACTTACGGATTTTCTGATCCTCTACCAGGTTATCTCCGAAGTCCTTGCCTCCGAACCAGTTGGAATCCCAACCCTTGACGATACCAAGACGGTTGCTAATTGGATTTACTTTCTGTCCCATACCTTATTAATCATTAGTTTTAGCGTCAACAAACAGAGTCACGTGGTTCGAACGCTTACGGATACGATAGCCACGGCCCTGAGGTGCCGGTCTCATACGTTTCATTGTCACACCCTCATCGACAAAGACACGGCTGATGAACAGCTCACCGTCTTCTGCCTTGCGGTCATTCTTGGCTTCCCAGTTGGCGATAGCCGAGCGGAGAAGCTTCTCTACATTCTCTGAGGCAGCCTTCTTCGAGAAACGCAGCACGCCGAGTGCGCGGTTCACCTCCATGCCGCGAATCATATCGACGACATAGCGCATCTTGCGGGGTGAAGAGGGACAGCCTTTCAGCTTTGCAAAGTACTGTGTCTTATTGGCTGCTTTTCTTTTCTCAGCCGCTAATCTTTTTCTTGCTCCCATTATAATTCTTAATTCTTAATTCTTAATACTTAATACTTATTCCCTGGGATTACTTCTTGTTACCGGCATGGCCACCGAAACGACGCGTGGGAGAGAACTCGCCCAGCTTGTGTCCTACCATGTTCTCAGTAACATAGACGGGGATAAATTTGTTTCCATTGTGAACTGCAATTGTATGTCCCACGAAATCCGGGGAAATCATTGAAGCTCTGGCCCAAGTCTTTACAACGGTCTTCTTGCCGCTCTCATTCATAGCGAGAACTTTCTTCTCGAGAGCTACGTTGATGTACGGGCCTTTTTTTAATGAACGACTCATAATTTTCTCTAATTAACTTCGTGATTACTTCTTGTTAGCTCTTTCAATGATGTACTTGTTCGACTGCTTCTTCGGAGCGCGAGTCTTGAGACCCTTAGCGTACAAGCCCTTACGTGAACGGGGATGTCCACCAGACTGACGGCCTTCACCACCACCCATCGGGTGATCGTGCGGGTTCATAACAACACCACGGTTGTGCGGACGACGTCCCAACCAGCGTGAGCGACCAGCCTTACCAGACTGTTCCAGAGCGTGGTCGGAGTTGCCTACACTACCTACAGTAGCCTTACAGGCAGAGAGAATCTGACGAGTCTCACCTGAAGGAAGCTTAATCACACAGTAGTTTCCCTCACGTGAAGTCAACTGAGCGAAATTACCAGCCGAACGAACCAGCAGGGCACCCTGTCCGGGACGTAACTCAATGTTGTGAATTACGGTACCCACGGGGATGTTGGCCAGGGGAAGCGCATTACCCACCTCGGGCACTGCGTCTGCGCCAGACATCAAGGTTGCACCAACCTCCAGTCCGTTAGGAGCAATGATATAACGTTTTTCACCATCAGCGTAGTACAAAAGTGCAATGCGAGCTGAACGGTTAGGATCATACTCGATTGACTTTACTACAGCTGGAACACCATCTTTCTCTCGCTTGAAGTCGATCAGACGATACTTCTTCTTGTGGCCGCCGCCCATGTAGCGGACAGTCATCTTACCGGTGTTGTTTCGACCACCGGTAGAACGCTTACCGTAAACGAGAGACTTCTCTGGCACGGATGCAGTAATATCCTCGAACGTGCCAATAACTTTGTGTCTTTGACCCGGAGTAACGGGCTTTAATTTACGTACTGCCATTTCTTATTATTGAATATTGCTATAAAAATCAATGCTGTCGCCCTCCTTAAGAGTAACGATTGCCTTCTTGAACGCGTTCTTCTGACCTCTCACGAGACCTGCACGGGTCCAGCGTGACTGACGCTTGCCGGCATAGCGAATCGTGTTCACATTCTCAACTGTAACATTGTAGAGGGCCTCTACCTCCTTGGCGATCTCAATCTTATTAGCCTGGGGCTTAACGATGAAACCGTACTTGGGCTGAGCCTTCTTCGTTACTTCCTCACCGCGGTGCTTACCGGTCTTGGGTTTGTAAGTCCTGTCAACCGAAGACTTCTCGGTGATATTGTTCATTTTCTCTGAAATCAGAGGCTTTATAATAAAACTCATCTCTATTTACAATTTGACGATTTACAATTTACTATTTATCCCAGTACGCCGTCAATGGCTTTCAGAGAATTCTCAGTGACAACCATAACGTCAGCGTTCAGCACCTTGTAGGTATTGACGTT
>DGTJ01000061.1 GCA_002393725.1 Prevotella sp. UBA4339
ACCAACTGCGCTACACCTCGTTTTTGCGGCTGCAAAGGTACGAACTTTTTTCGACCCTTGCAAATTTTTCCGCAATTATTTTTAGTTTTACCCTAATTTTTATTTTATTATGCCCTGTTCAACGAAGATTTTCTTCAGTGCAACCACCGAACGGTCTACCTGCTCCTTAGTGTGAGTAGCCATCAGCGCATAGCGCACGAGGGTGTCCTGAGGCGCACATGCTGGAGGAATCACAGGGTTGATAAACACGCCGGCCTTGAATGCCAGAGCTGTTACAAGGAACGTCTTCTCTACATCACGCACGTAGAGAGGTATAATAGGGCTCTCAGTATCGCCAATCTCGAATCCCTCTTCGCGGAAGCGCTTCAGAGCATAGTTCGTGACGTCCCACAGTGCCTGAATCCTCTCAGGCTCGCTCTTGATGATATGCAGCGCCGTCATAGCGGCAGCAGTAGCAGCAGGGGTGTTAGAAGCCGAGAAGATATATGTGCGGCAAGTGTGGCGCAGCCAGTTGATGGTATCATTGTCTGATGCAATGAATCCGCCAATAGAGGCAAGCGACTTGGAGAATGTACCCATGATGAGGTCCACCTCGTCAGTGAGCCCGAAGTGATCGCACACTCCCCTGCCCTGACGGCCGAACACGCCGATACCATGAGCCTCGTCCACCATGATTGAGCAGTTGTACTTATGCTTCAGCTTAACTATCTCCGGCAGCTTAGCCAAGTCACCCTCCATTGAGAACACACCGTCGACAACTATCAGCTTCACAGCCTCCTCAGGCAGTCGCTGAAGCACGCGCTCAAGGTCGTCCATGTCGTTGTGCTTGTAGTGCAGCTGCTTTGCAAATGCCAGACGGCGTCCGTCAACGATCGAGGCATGGTCGCGGTCGTCGCAAATCACGAAATCGTCCTTGCTCAGCAATGCAGGGATGACACCCTGATTGACAGAGAAACCCGTTGAGAAGCAAAGACAATCGTCCTTGCCGATAAATTCTGATATTTCTTTCTCCAGCTGCACGTGCAGGTCGAGCGTTCCATTGAGGAATCGGCTTCCTGCGCAACCGGAGCCGTACTTATCGAGAGCTGCCTTTGCAGCATCGATGATACGCTGATCACCAGTCAGACCAGTATAAGCGTTTGATCCGAACATCAGCACCTTGTGGCCTCCCATCTCTACCTCTGTGCCCTGCTTTCCCTCAATGGCACGGAAATAGGGATATACGTCAGCCTCCATGTACTTCTGCGGCTCACGATAAGACTTGAATCTTTCTTGTAACTGTCCCATTCCGATATTGGTAATAGTTTCTATTATATTTTACAGGCTGCAAAGTTACACATTTTTTAGCAAAACGTGCAAGAAAATCAAAATAAATGTGCTTTTCAACGTTTTTTCTTGCTGAAAACATACATATATCAAGCTATTTTAGTATATTTGCATCTGAATATGAGCAAAAAAAGGAATATAACATTCATTATAAATCCCATTTCGGGCACCCATTCGAAGGATGAGATACCCCAGATGATAGACGAGGTGCTCGACAAGGACATGTTCGACTACAAGGTGATCCTCACCGAGTATGCCGGCCATGCTGCCGATATAGCCAGAGAGGAAGCTGCCAAAGGCACAGACATTGTTGCTGCAGTGGGCGGTGACGGAACAGTGAACGAGGTGGCCCGCTCGCTCACTCACAAGGATACGGCTCTGGCCATTGTGCCATGCGGCTCTGGCAACGGGCTGGCACGACATCTCTGTCTGCCAATGGATATTCGCAAGGCTATCGAGATGATAAATGCCTGTAAGATAGAGAGTTTCGACTACGGAGTGATCAATAAGATGCCATTCTTCTGCACCTGCGGCATGGGCTTCGATGCATTCATCTCGCTTAAGTTCGCTGAGGCAGGAAAGCGAGGCCCTGTAACCTACGTGGAGAATGTGCTGAAAGAGGGGCTGAAGTACAAGCCTGAGACCTACGAAGTATCCGACGAGTCAGGAGCACGCAAGTACAAGGCATTTCTGATAGCCTGTGCCAATGCCTCGCAGTACGGCAACAACGCCTATATCGCACCAGGGGCAACGATGAAGGACGGCGAGATGGACGTCATCGTGATGGAGCCCTTCGATGTGCTCGACGCTCCCCAGATAGCTGCCGACCTCTTCATGAAGACCCTGGGCAACAACTCAAAGATAAAGACATTCCGCACCAAGCGCCTACACATACATCGCTCAGAAGCCGGAGCCATCCACTACGACGGTGACCCTATAATGACTGATGCCGATGTAGATGTGCATATCGAGCATGACGGTATCCGCATTGTCACCAACCCTGATGCCATCGAGGATGCCAGTCAGCCTAATCCTGTGCTTAATGCCTTCAGCGACCTGTTTAATAATATAAATAATGTACGCGAAGACATCGAGAAGCGTGCGGAGAGGATTCAGAGGGTGAATAAGGTGCTGCTGAGGAAGCTGACGAAAATTTGATTTTTCGAGCAAGGAGGTTTTCTTTTCGAGGAAGGAGGTTTTCTTTTCGAGGAAGGAGTAAGGAGTAAGGAGGAAGGAGAATACCCACTTACTTATGAAAAAGAGCTGAGGATTTCTCTTCAGCTCTCACGAGGTGCCTGGCGGATTCGAACCGCCGTAGACGGTTTTGCAGACCGTTGACTAAGCCACTCATCCAAGGCACCATAATTTCAAATGCGGGTGCAAAGGTAGTCATTTTTCTCGACACTGCCAAATGTTTTCACGATTTTTTCGCTTCTTACTGCATTTTTTCGCTAATGCACACCCTTTGCAGGCATCATTCACACCTGTCAGCGCACGATATACCTGCCATGCCGCATAACATACGGCAACTGACAGGACTATCACTACAGCCCACGTCTGCCACATAGCTGGCGATACTAGTCCTTATCGTCGAAGAGGTCGCCGATCTCGGCTATCTCATCTTCATCAAACCATTTAGAAAGGCGGTTCTTGGCCTGACCCTCTATTTCTGGGTCGATGTCTGTCCACACCTTCTTCAGCACATACAGCAACACGGCGAGGTCATCGGTCAATCCTGCTATGGGGATGGCATCGGGTATAACGTCGAGCGGACTAATCATATATCCCAAAGCTCCGATGATGATGGCCTTGTCCTTCTTGCTCACCTTGTCGCTCTGCAGCGTGTAGTAGAGAATGAGAGCGGCATATACCAGTTTGGCACCTGCCCGCTTGGCAATGCGTGAAATCTTCTCAGTGAAATCCTTCTGCGAGAACTTGCTCGCATAGTTCATAAAATCAGGTAATTCCATATCTTCTATTTTTTATCGTTAATCCTAATAATCCGAATCCCTGTATGAGAGGGATGTTTTGAGAGATACTCGCGGAGAGTCATCGGCTCGTCGACCACCTTCTTGTGGATCATCGAGGCATTCAGCAGGTGCAGTCCGTCTTTATGCCACACTGCAAACCCCAGATGGGCGATGTCGAGACCAGGTTTGCTGCACGTGATAGCAATGATGTCACCATCTCGCACAGCCTCGCGCATAGCCTTTGAGTCCATCACCTGAGCCTTTGGTATGTATCTGAACTTCAGTCCTGTGATGCTCTGTTCCATCCGCTTTATGGCTGCCAAATATTCAGGATGAGCCTTCAGGGCCTTGTAGCTCTGAGGATGCCGGCTCATATAGTCCACCTTCACCGTCTGAACGGCAGTAAATGGCGGATTCGGGCTCTGTATCTCCCTGACAATGCCCGCCTTCTGATTCTCCACTATCCACTCTGTGAAATAATGTATGCGCGAGGTATAGTCGTCGATTCTGCCCTCACGATAGCGCATCAGCTGAAGGTGGCGGCAGTAGGCGTCATAGGTGGTCTCCTTGCTGTAAGCACAGAGAGTGAGAGCTGTGACGGTCTCTACGAGTGTGGTGCAGTCGAGCTCGCGAGTATTCACCACCAGCCGCTCGTCATCGTTCACCTCGAGAGTGTGCGCCACGTATGGTATGCCAATGAACTTACGTGCAAAGAACAGAGGG
This sequence comes from Prevotella sp. UBA4339, assembly GCA_002393725.1. Taxonomy (GTDB): domain Bacteria; phylum Bacteroidota; class Bacteroidia; order Bacteroidales; family Bacteroidaceae; genus Prevotella. Next base: position 4,020 of record DGTJ01000061.1, read on the forward strand.
ATATCAGTGCCAGCCTGTAGTCTTGATGCCTCTGAGAGAAGAGCTTCAATCTTCAAGGCATCGGCCGATTTCTCCATTTCAGCAGTGCTTACTGGCTCTGCTTCGACCACTTCCTCTGCCGACAAAGCCGTTTCGTTTGCATCGGCTCTCTCTGGCTGTCTGGTACCGGAGTTGGCACACGACTGCAGCGGGCAGACTATCCAGGCAGATATCAATATCGAATATATCAGTCTTTTCATGTCCTATTCTTCTTGTATTTTGATTTCAACTTTATGTTTACGCCTACGTAGGCATTGATAGATCCGAAGATATTGTTGGCTGTGAATCGCGAGGTGTGATAATTGTTTGTATGGAATATGGCACTAAGGCCTGCATACCACTTAGTATTGTTATACACCAGCGCAAATCGTCCGATACCGTCTATATTCACTTTAGAGATGTCAAAGCCCTTCTTCTCGTCGGTCGTCTTTCCGTAGCTGGTCTTATATGCGAGAGCAGCCTGAGCCGAAGCACAGCAGAGCCAGTTCTTGGCAAACACCCAGTTGTAGGCATACCCCAGCGAGAGGCTGAAGACACTGTATTTCACGTTGAAGGCCATGCTGCTGTCGATTTTCACTTCCTTCCCTGCCGGCAGACGGCTCGAGAGCGTCTCGTTAAGACTCTCGAAGTCGAGGTCGAGAGTGTTTTTCGTATATCCTGCACCAGCCATCCACGAACCGCAGCTCACCTTCTGGCATGTACTCTGGGCAAAGGCAGCCGGATATGAGAACCGTCCGTGGTTGAAGATGTAATATACGTTGACACCCGTTATGCCCACGTTGACACCAGAGAAAGGCAGACCCTCAAACAGATTCTGATCGATGCCGTAGCCGAGTTTCACATCGCGTATCTTGTAATCACTGCCAGTACGGCGATAGAACCAGTCGATACCCACCTGAGAAGAATAGATACTGAGGTCAAACTCCTTACGCGCACTCTTGCCAAAGTTGAATATGCTGAAGTTCTTGACATCGAACGTGTAGCCCGCAAAGAACCATTTCCATCCGAAGTATGGCCCAATACGGAGCTGACTGTCAGGCGACAGTGTGACCGTCTGCCCATTGCTTCCAAGCTGGAAGCTCTCGTAAGTGCGCGTAATCTGAGTCATGACGGTAAACTCATAGTGCTGCGGCTCAATCCACTCATCATGTGTACGATCGAACTCACGTATGGTATGGCGGATGACACCTATCTCCTTGATTTCCTCGAGGGCAGCCATCCTCACTGAGTCGTTCTTGAGAGGCACACCAAAGAAATTCGTTTTCGAATCAACACGTACTTTTCTTATCGAATCGCCAGCAGCCTTCTGCTCACTGAGGCCTGCCCCCAATGAACTCACCGTTACGAAAGCCAGCAGAGATATCAGTAAGAATCGTACCATCAGCTTTAGAATTTGCCCAAAATACGATCCATCACCCAGTTTACAGGTGTAGCCGACACACTGGTACACGTGCACAGTGCCAGCCCCTGCAGATGCTCAATAACATTCTTTATAAGCGGATACTGCACGTATGGCGGGTTAGGCACCGTGATCTGCTCATCACCGTCACTCGTCTGCATGCGGATGGGCTTATAGTCAAACACTGAGAAGCTCACCTGACCCTCCATGCCTATTATCTCAATACAGTCCTCGCGGGCACTCTCATGAGCCACGTAGCACCACGAGCCAGAGCCAGGCAGACCGTTCTCGAAAAGAAACGAGGCACTGACGGAGTCTTCTGCCTTATATAGTCCCCCACGATTGGCACAGATGCCGCGAGCCTCGAGAATCACTCCGAAGATGTCTTGGAGTATATCAAGCTGATGTGGGGCCATATCGTAGAAATAACCGCCTCCAGCAATATCCGGCTGGAGCCGCCAAGGCAGCGGAGCACCACTGTTTATAGCATCGGCATCGGCCTGCCGCAGAGGCTCGGAATATCTGATCTGCACGTTGAGCACCTGGCCTATGATGCCGCTATTGACAATGCTCTTCACCTTTTGGAAATAAGGCAGGTAACGGCGATAGTAAGCCACAAAACAAGGTATGCCCGTCTGCTCAGAGATACGATTGATGCGAGCGCAGTCTTCGTAGCTGGCAGCAAGCGGTTTCTCCACATACACAGGCTTGCCGGCCTTCATGGCCATGATGGCATAGGTGGCATGGCTCGAAGGAGGCGTGGCCACATAAACGGCATTCACGTCAGGATCGTCGATAAGGCTCTGCGCATCAGTATACCATTTCGGCACACCATGCTTCTCTGCATATCTGCGCGCACGCTGCTCAGTACGGCTCATCACAGCCACTACGCTCGAGCCCTGAACCTCACTGAAGGCAGGACCGCTTTTTAGCTCGGCCACCTCGCCACATCCGATAAAACCCCACTTCAGAAACTTCATCTTTTCATCAATTTTGGTGCAAAGTTACTAATAAGCTGGCAAAAAGCCAAAAAATCTCTTAATTCTTAAATCTAAATTATCAATTATTAATTTAAAAAATGTACCTTTGCAGCGTTAAAGTAAGAAAATATGGAAAATCTGAAGTTATTTTTGCGTCGCAGATGGTACTGGATTCTTGTTTACGCCATCCTATATAGCGGACTGACGACACTTGTGATATATCGGTTTACGATGGTCCCATTGTTGCCACTGACAATAGCATTGCTGCCGTTGCTTCTGGTGCTGATTGGATATTTCGGAGCACTGCTGTGGATCGGGGTTAAGAAGCATGCGCTGAACCGCAAGATTGCGCAGAAGCTGACAGAGTGTACTGGCATCGCCCTGATCACTACCGTTGTGACCATACTGCCAGCCGTGATACTGTCACTTGCCAACACTCAGGCGCACATCGGAGAGATACTTGGCGATCCTCTGGGACTGCCGAAATACATGCTGGCAATGACGCTCATAGTGCTATTCATGTCTGGAGTGATACAGGCAGCCACCACTTTCCTCTCATATCAGCCAGCTAAGCAGACTTACAAAGAATCACTTGAAAAAAAGCAACAAGCAGCATGAAGCGAATACTCTTTATCGATCGTGACGGCACACTCATCGAGGAACCAGCCGACGAGCAAATCGACTCTTTCGAGAAACTAAAGTTCGTAAAGGGCGTCTTCCGCAATCTGAACTTCATCCGCCAGCATCTTGACTTCGAGCTGGTGATGGTAAGCAATCAGGACGGACTGGGCACGGCATCATTTCCTGAAGACACCTTCTGGCCTGTACACAACTTCATTCTCCAGACCTTCGAAGGCGAGGGCATCACATTCGACGACATTCTCATCGACCCGCACTTTCCTGAAGACAATGCGCCAACACGCAAGCCAAACACAGGACTGGTGGAGAAATACATGAACGACCCTGATTACGACATCGCAGGGAGCTACGTGATAGGCGACAGAGAGACGGATCGCAAGTTTGCAGAGAACATCGGATGCAAATTCCTGCAAGTATCCTCCTCCTGCACTGAGAACCCATCCTCCAGCACCTACACCTGGGACAAGATCTGCGAACTGCTCTTTGCCGGCGAACGCATTGCCGAGGTGAGTCGTAAGACCAAGGAGACTGACATACACATCAAAGTGAACCTCGACGGCACAGGCAAATGTGACATCTCTACAGGCCTGGGATTCTTCGACCACATGCTGGAGCAGATAGGCAAGCACGGGATGATGGACCTGATGATTCACACAAAAGGCGACCTCGAGGTGGATGAGCATCACACAATAGAAGATACGGCCATCGCACTTGGCGAATGCATCCTTACAGCCCTGGGCAACAAGAGAGGCATTGAGAGATATGGTTATTGCTTGCCTATGGACGACTGTCTCTGTAGTGTAGCGTTAGACTTTGGAGGCCGTCCCTGGTTAGTATGGGATGCTGAGTTCAAGCGCGAGAAGATTGGCGAGATGCCTACAGAAATGTTCTTACATTTCTTCAAGAGCCTCAGCGATGCAGCGAAGATGAACCTCAACATCAAGGCCGAAGGGCAAAACGAGCACCACAAGATAGAAGGCATCTTCAAAGCACTTGCCCGCAGCCTGAAGATGGCAGTACGCAGAGACATCTACCACTACGAACTGCCAAGCACGAAGGGAATGCTATAGAAACCATTCAGCCCCTCTCACACTCGCGAGAAGGGCTGATTTCATTTTATATCGTACTTATTCTTTCGCTTGCCAGACTTTCGAGGTTGCGAGGGATGGAATCCAAGAGGAGCCGTCTTAACCTTGACGCCCATATAGCCTTGATGGCGCTGACGAATCTTTGATACATAGTCCACCGTCTCTGTACCACGCATATAGCCGTGCTTCACTATCGGGTCGTTGTAATACTTTGGTGTGGAAAGTTTCAGCACATATTCTGAAACATCGCGCCAACGGTGTGGATTCTTTCCGTCACGCTGAGCCAGAGCCATTGCATCACGGATATGGTGGATACCACCATTGTAAGAGGCAAGGATGAAATTGGTACGCTCCACCCTGTCCCTGATATCCCCAAACTTGACCTCCAGCTGTCCAAGATACTTTGCAGCAGCTGCGATGTTCTGCTCAGGATCGTACATCTTATCGCGAGGCAGGCCTAATACGTCAGCCGTGCCTGGCATAATCTGCATCAGACCCTTTGCACCAGCAAACGAAACGGCATTGGGGTCGAAGGTAGATTCTTGATAGCACTGAGCCGCCATAAGGCGCCAGTCCCAGCGGATAGGCTGGGAATACTGCATGAAGAGCCTGTCGTAATGAGAAATCACACCACCCCTCCTATCCAGCATCGGAGAGAACACATGGCGCTTCACTCTTCGAACGGTCAGCAGGGCTGTCTCCTCTCTCTTCACCTCATCGATAAGCTCAGGCTTGTACCAGTCTTTCAGTTCTTTTGCCAGGAGAGGCTTCTCAGGATTTGCCTCTATCTCGCCAGGCGTCGGCCAGGCAACGATATCCACCTCGCCCTCAGCAAACTTTGCGGCGAGTTCTGTCGAGTCCTTGCACACCTCAACACGTATGCCCACGCCTATCTTGTCGGCAAGGCGCTGAACGAGGAGATACTGTGTTCCAAGCAGTTTGCCATGATAGTCGTAATATGTCTGAGGCCCGTTTATCGTAGCGAGTATCAACTGTCCGCTGTGCTGTATCTCGCGCAAGTCAAAATCATCCGAAGCGCCAATGCTGTCAGTCTCTTCACCAAGCACTTGTCCCCAAGGCGTGACAACCTTTTCCTGTTTCTTCTCAACACAGGAAACCAACAGAATAACTGCCAACAAAACCGAATATTTATTTAAAATCTGTACCAATATGCTAAAACTTGGGCAATTTTCGCTGCAAAAGTACTCATTTTCTTGCACAATCAGACATTTTTGCGTAATTTTGCAGCAAATTTTAAGAGATTATTAGACTTTAACTTTAGTATGTTAAGAATCGCAGTACAGTCAAAAGGACGACTTTTTGAAGACACGATGAATCTGCTTGCCGAGGCGGACATCAAAGTAAGTGCATCGAAGCGCACTCTCCTGATACAGTCAGGCAACTTCCCTCTCGAGGTACTCTATCTCCGTGACGACGACATCCCACAGAGCGTCGCATCAGGTGTTGCCGACATAGGCGTAGTTGGTGAGAATGAGTTTGTAGAGCGAGGCGAAGATGCCGACATCATCTCTCGCTTAGGATTCTCAAAGTGCCGTCTGTCGCTGGCTATCCCCAAGGAAATAGACTATAAAGGCGTGGAGTGGTTTGATGGCAAGAAGATTGCCACAAGCTATCCTGGAATACTTCGCAGCTTCCTTGAGAAGAATAATATCCATTCAGAGATACACGTCATCACAGGAAGTGTGGAGATAAGTCCAGGCATCGGGCTTGCTGATGCCATCTTCGATATCGTCAGCAGTGGCTCAACCCTCGTAAGCAATAATCTCCGTGAGGTAGAGGTGGTGATGCATAGCGAGGCATTGCTTATCGGCAACAAGAATCTCACTCAAGAGAAGCGCGAGATACTGGAGCAGATGCTGTTCCGCTTTAAGGCCGTGAAGGATGCTGAAGACAAGAAATATGTGCGAATGAATGCCCCCAAGGCTCGCCTGCAGGAAATCATCAACGTGCTGCCAGGCCTGAAGAGCCCCACTATCATTCCTCTGGCTGACGAGGAGTGGTGCTCTGTCCACACAGTGCTCGACCAGAAGCAGTTCTGGGAGATTATCGGTAAACTGAAGGAGATGGGAGCCCAGGGCATCCTCGTGACCCCAATAGAAAAAATGATATTATGAACATTATAAGATATCCTGAGAGATCAGAGTGGAGTAAGATAGCAGAGCGTCCGCACCTGGATGTTTCTCAGCTGAATCAGACTGTGGCAGCCGTGCTTGCCGATGTGCGACAGCGTGGCGATGAAGCCGTAAAGGGCTACGAGCTGAAGTTCGACCATGTAGACTTGCCTACACTCGAGGTGACAAAGGCAGAGATCGAAGAAGCAGAGCAGCAAGTAAGCGAGGAGCTGAAAGAGGCCATACGTCTGGCTCACTCGAATATCAAGACATTCCATGAGTCACAGCGATTCCGCTCAAAGAAGGTTGAGACACAGCCTGGAGTGGTTTGCTGGCAGAAGAGTGTTGCCATCGAGAAGGTCGGACTTTATATCCCTGGTGGCACTGCCCCACTCTTCTCTACAGTACTGATGCTGGCAACCCCTGCGAAGATAGCAGGATGCAAGGAGATAGTGCTCTGCACCCCTCCGAATCGTGAAGGCAAGGTGAACCCAGCCATCCTTATGGCAGCAAAAGTGGCTGGTGTCAGCAAGATATTCAAGGCTGGTGGCGTGCAGGCCATCGGAGCAATGGCATACGGAACAGAGTCAGTGCCTAAGGTGTTTAAGATATTCGGCCCTGGCAATCAGTACGTGATGGCTGCCAAGCAGCAGGTGAGCCTGCATGATGTGGCCATCGACATGCCGGCAGGACCATCGGAGGTGTGTGTCATCGCTGACGACACCTGCAATGCGGAGTTCGTGGCTGCCGACCTGCTGTCACAGGCAGAACACGGCATCGACTCTCAGGTGTTCCTCATCACCACCTCAAACAAGGTCATCGATGACGTACAGAAGCAGGTAAGCATTCAGCTGGACAAGCTGCCTCGTAAGGAGATTGCCCAGAAGACTCTCGAGAACTCACAGCTGGTACTCGTAAGCAGCATCAGCGATGCCATAGCACTTTCAAACACCTATGCCCCAGAACATCTTATCATCCAGACTGAGGACTACGAGAAGGTGGCAGAGAAGATAGTAAATGCCGGCAGTGTATTCCTTGGACAGTATGCCTGTGAGAGTGCAGGCGACTATGCCAGCGGTACTAACCACACCCTGCCGACACATGGCTATGCCACAGCATATAGTGGAGTCAATCTCGACAGCTATTGCAGAAAGATAACCTTCCAGCAGCTCTCTGAAGAGGGTATCCGCAGTATTGGCCATGCCGTAGAACTGATGGCAGAGGCTGAACAGCTCGATGCTCATAAGAACGCGATGACGGTGAGGCTGAAGAGAATTAGTAATTAGAAATTAGGAATTATGATCAACCTGGAGCAACTTTGCAGGAAGAATATATGGGAGTTGGCACCCTATAGCAGTGCCAGAAATGAGTATGCAGGGCGCGAGGCAAGGGTGTTTCTCGATGCCAACGAGAATCCTTACAACGCTCCATACAACCGTTATCCCGACCCGTTACAACTGGAGCTGAAGGCTGTACTGTCGAAAGTCAAGGGAGTGCCGTCAGAATGTATCTTCCTCGGCAATGGAAGTGACGAGGCTATAGACCTGCCGTATCGTTGCTTCTGCAATCCCGGCAAGGACAATGTCGTAGCCATCGAGCCCACATACGGGATGTATAAGGTATGCGCAGACATCAACGATATCGAGTATCGCCCAGTGCTGCTCGACGAGCACTATCAGATAACTGCAGAAAAGCTGCTTGCAGCAACGGATGCCAACACGAAGATCATCTGGATATGCTCACCGAACAATCCCACAGGAAACAACATCGTTCGCGAGGAAATAGCAAAGGTGATAGCAGGATTTGAAGGACTCGTCATCGTAGATGAGGCTTACAGCGACTTCTCCTCACAGAAGTCATTCCGCACGGAACTAGCCAAATACCCCAACCTAATCGTTCTCAACACGATGTCAAAGGCTTGGGGATGTGCTGCAATCCGCCTGGGCATGGCTTTCGCATCGAAGGAGATCGTTGATATATTTAATAAGGTGAAGTATCCTTATAATGTCAACCTGCTCACCCAGCGGCAGGCCCTTGAGGCCCTGAAGGATCCGTTCGAGGTAGACAAGTGGGTGAAGATTCTTCTTGTAGAGCGGAGCCGTATGATAGAGGCATTCAAGATGCTGCCTATCTGCGAAGAGGTATATCCTACCGATGCCAATTTCTTCCTGGCAAGGATGAACGATGCCACTAAGATATACAACTATCTCGTAGACAATGGTATCATCGTTCGCAATCGCCATCGTGTGCAGCTATGCCAGAACTGCCTTCGAATCACCATCGGCACGAAGACGGAAAACGGAGAGCTGATAGCAGCCCTCCGTCAATACCAGTAAACGATTAAGCCTCTCGATTGAGAGGCTTAATTCGTATTTAGTCTACTTTCTTCGCCAGCTTTTGAGCCTTAATCTGAGCCTTGGTAGCCTTAGCAGCAGCCTTCTGAGCCTTTTCCTGCAGCTTCAGGTCGCCAGGATTCTGAGCAGCCTTCTCTGCTGCCTTCTGAGCCTTCTTCTGTGCATCCTCTGCAGCCTTGGCAGCCTTGTTTGCCTTCTTCACTGCATCATTGTGCTTCTTGATGGCCTTCTCCTTCTTTCTCTGCTCCTTCTGCTTCTTCTCGATAGCCTTCTGCTCTTTCTTGGCAGCCTTCTCGGCTTCCTTCTGAGCCTTGATGGCAGCAGCGTGCTGAGCAGGATCGGTAATCACGTCCTGAGCCTGTGCAGTGTAAACACTTGCGGTGATGGCAATAGCCATCATAAGAATAAACTTTTTCATTTTCAATTGAATTTAAAATTTAACGTTTCATTATTGTTTTCGTCTTTCCGTTTGTCATCCGAATAATCATAACTCCCTTATAGTTTGCATCTACAGGACGTCCGTTGAGATCGTAACGGCCCTGGATGTCGCTCTCATCGATAGTCATACCGCTGATGCCTGTGGTGACAGTCTTATTCAGGCTCTCTGTCTCATTCTTGATATTAGCCACATCATTGTTGATAATGCGGTCTACTTCTGTATCGACCATTGCGATTAAGGTATTGATTTCAGCTATTACAGCGTTTATCGACTCACTGTCTTCAGCATTGAGAGCAGCCGTCTCATCTGTCACCTGCTTCGTCAATGCCTCAACATCCTCTATCACTGTGGCGTCGGCATAGCTTGCCTGAACCTTGTCACGGAGTGCTGTTGCTTCATCGAGCTTTGAGTTGATCTTAGTCCTGTCTTCCTCGATGGAGGCAATCTTTTTCTCTACATCCTTCTTGGATTCCTCGAGTTTTCCGATTTGGTCATTAATCTTGGCAAGGGCATCCTCAAAGTTCTTGATCTCAGCATCAGTAGCACGAGTGCGAATCGAAGATGATGGCTTAAGTTCAGCTATCATATCAGAGATTTCTTTTGCCTTAGCCTTGAAATCATTGATAAAACCATCTATCTCATTCAACTTTTCAGTAAGTTTATTGAGGTTTGTCTGGATATCAGCATATTTCTCAGTCTTCTTTGTAATAACATCTGTCAGAGAACTTATAGCGGTCTTGCAGGCCTCCTTGGCTTTCGCCAGTTTCTCGGCTTTCTCGCGCTCTTTCTCTTCCTTCTCCTTGGCAGCCTCGGCATCAGCTATAGCTTTGTCAACGGTCTTCTCAAGGTCGGCCAATGCAGTAGTGATAGCATCAGTAGAAAGAGTCTTAAGAGTCTTAGACAGCTCGCTTACACCAGAGGTTACTGCTGATACATTTATATCTGCGGCAGCCTTATCAACAGCATCGACATTTGAAGCCTGAGCTTCAACATCGGCCTTCTTCGTTGCAGCATTGACAGCAGACTGAGCATCGGATAACTTCTTCTTAGCCTCATCAAGCTTGGTCTTAAGAGTGGAATTCTCCTTCTCCTGGTCCACAAGCTTATTTGTGAGGTCTGACAAGGAAGTAGTATAAGTCTTGAGTGCAGTCTCCTGATTAGAGAGAGCTTTCTGATACTCGGTCTTCTTTGCATCAGTTAGGAGTTCATTCTCCAATTTCTTCTTGATAGCAGAAATCTTGTCGGATACGGACTTTGCTGCCTCAGAAGCTGTTGCTATCGCAGTCTTCAAATCTGCAATAGACTTGCTGTTGGCATCTATCTGGCTCTGCTTATCAGTGAGAGTCTTACTGATAGCGTCCATCTTACTTGTCATGCTGGCCTTCGCAGCCTCGAGCTCCTTTCTCTCCTTCTCATCCTGTGCAGCAGCTGCAGCATCGGCTATGGCTTTGTCGACGGTCTTCTCGAGATCGGTCAATGCTGTAGTGATGGCTCCAGTAGAAAGGATCTTAAATGCTTCTTCCAGTAAGACAACACCTGAGGTTACTGCTGATACATTTATATCTGCAGCTGTCTTCTCAATAGCATCGACATTTGAAACCAGAGCATCCACATCAGCCTTCTTTGTTGCAGCATTGACAGCAGCCTGAGCTTCGGCAGCCTTCTTCTTAGCCTCATCAAGCTTGGTCTTCAGAGAAGTATTCTCTGCCGCTCTCTCTGACAATTTGCTTGATAGTTCTGACAGAGCTGTATTGTATTCCTTAAGTTTGCCTTCCTGTTCAGAGAGGACCTTCTGATACTCAGTCTTCTTTGCGTCGGTCAGGAGTTCATTCTCCAGTTTCTTCTTGATAGCAGTTATCTTGTCGGATACAGACTTAGCTGCCTCTGAGGCTGTAGCTATCGCAGTCTTCAAATCTGCAATAGACTTGTTGTTTGCATCTATCTGACTCTGCTTTTCTGTTAGAGTCTTACTGATAGCGTCAATCTTACTTGTCATGTTAGCCTTTGCTGCCTCGAACTCCTTGCGCTCCTTTTCCTTCAGTTCCTCCTCTGCCTTCTTGACGGCATCGTTGAAAGCATTCTCTATGGTAGTAGCTGTATTTGACAGGGTGTTGATATCAAGTTCCGACAATATGGTCTTCAGATTCTTGATGTCTGATTCAACATTATCGGCATTTATCGCTGCTATCAGAGTAGACAACTCTGTGACTTTGGCATTAGCTGCATCAAGAGCCGATGTCGTGGTAATATTGCTGACACCTGCGATCTGTTCATTCACCTTAGCGAGTGCTTCATCCAACTGCTTCTTTAAGTTGTCGTTTGCTGTTTTTGCAGCTGTGAGTTTGTCTTTTATCTGCTGAATATTCTGCTCCAATTGGGTCTTCTTGGCCTTCAGGTCTGCGATCTTGCTGTTGAGGTCATTCTTCTGTGCGTCCGACAGGAGTTTGCTGTCAGCCACAATCTTCTCTATCGCTGCCAGCTTAGTATTCAGTTCGCTGACTGAGCTGGTTGCAGTAGACAGGGAGGTCTCCAGACTTGTTATCTCAGCCACATTGGCAGTCTGCTTTGTGGTCTTTGATGTTATGGAATTCTTCAAGTCCTCAAGCTTCTTTTTCAGGTCATTGCGCTGAGCATCAGTAACTTCTTCTGGAGTCTCAGTAAATGATGTCCGCGAGAATTTTATTGTATTATCAGAAACTTTCATGTAAATGATATACTTATCTGCATCTTCACATAATCGCCAACTATCTGAAGATCCTTTTTCTCTGCTATAAGCCTTTAGCTCATAAATGCCATTTTCAAGACCACTGCCAATATAATATATAGACCATCCTGTCGTATAGGTAAGATTGAAATTCATTTGATCTACCTGCCCGGCAGGAGTAATATCTCCAATCAAAGAGTTGTTCTGATGAAGTCCCATTCCAAATTCAAAGTTATAGGTATTAATCAGATGATTTTGGAATTGGAAGTACAATGCCAGACTCACATTGCCATAAGACCTTGAGGCTTCTAATGACTGCTTGGGACTATTAATGGCTGCTTGTGCTCCTGTCCCTGCTTTATCAAACAATACTCCAACGACAGTCGCATTAACTATTTCTGACACATCTACTGAATTATTATCGATACCAATCACAGCCTCTTGTCCGAAATTATATGCTCCAGTCGAGCCTCCTATGCCTTGAACATTCGGTTTTAAAGCAGAAAGTTTGAAATATCCGTCAGGACTGCTTCCCAACTGGCCCCAGCCCCAGTTTATATGGAAGGCATCTCCTCCTGCGTCATATCCGTCAATAATGAAAGCATGGCCGCTACCTCCGTTCTCAGCAGTCTGACCGCCATAAATCACAGGGCGATGAGCTGCCACTTCATTGTAAATCATCGTGTTCCAGTCTTCATCATTGCTCCACTCACGCTTTTTATAAGCCACTTGTTTTCCGTATCCGAAATAAGACTTCAAGGCATCGGGCACTCTAGAAAGTGACGCCGAAGACCCCGTACCATTATAGAGCATCTCAACAGAACGGCCGCAGTAAGACATAAGCTGCGCTATTGCCTCCTTCTTGGCATCTGCCTCACTTCCATTGTAGTTTGCAACGTCCAAGTTGGCCCAGTCGATTGTGGTACTGGCAGGTATGGCTTCATAGGACGCATAGCCGTCAGAGCCGAAATTAATCTTATATGCAGGGATCTCAGCAGTTGTAGCAGAGGGGTGTTTATATACAGACATCGCCTGGGCCATCGCTGTTGCCACACAGCCTGTAGGAGCTTGGATATGCTTTTTCGTTGCAGGCAAGTCAACGAAACAATATTTATTATAAGGCGATCCTTGGTCCCAGTGCACCTCAACAAAAGGCGATACAGAAGCAAAAGCGGCTTTTGCCACACTATTGCCCCTGCGAGTTGCCTTGCTTTCTTGCATGCTTCTTATTTGCGCCTCATATCCTTTGAGCCAGGCTGCCATATTTGAAGGAATCTGGTCCAAATCAAAAGAACCGCTATCAGAATATCCAAGGACAGCTTCGGCATTGTCATCACCACTGACGATCACGAAGCCCTGATTCTGCCCGGCATTGAAGATATAGTAGTAATCCTGCGCATTATTGCCCTTGGCACGCGCTCTGGATGCCGATGTCTCGGCAACTGTCAAACTACGCGAGAGACCTTTCTGGCTGAGGAACTGCTGCGCCTTGCGCAAGGCCTGGTCACGGTTAATCTGATCTGCCCACGACACTGATGCGAGGGAGATGATTGAAATAAGAAGTAGTAAGAATCGCTTCATATGCTTAAGTTTTATGTTAATAATTTGCCACAAAGATACATAAAAATTCCGATATTACCAAACATTTATTCCAAAAAGTAACCTTTCAGACCTTATTTATGACAAAGAGCGCAAATGAGACAGGCTCGCATGCGCTCTTTGTCATATTACCCGTAGATGCCTGTTAGAACTTGCAGCGGATACCGGCAACGAATACGCCTTGCTCTCCAACTCCCAGCTCTAAGAAGCCGCGCAAGTATGGACTACCTGCCTCAAGGCCAAGGATTGAGGCCTGCCAGTTGAAATTAACCTCGCTCTCTGAGCGGTCCTCTGTGCTGCCCTTAGTGTAATCCTCCTTCTTCGAGGTGAACGAGGCACCAACGGCGAGCTTCGAGTACATGCCGAAATACTTCTTGCGCAGCCAGTTGAACTTTGCGGCAGGCAGAACGGAGATAAAGGTGTTCTTGGCCTCGCCATACTTGTCACCGACAATGAACATGTCTTTGGTCTCCTTGGTATAAGTTCCGATAGCACCCAGACCTACCACAGCGCTGACATGATAGAAATACTCCAAACCTATCGCACCTGTGATATTGCCGTCGTCGTACCTGACAGTGCCAAGAGAGAGTATAGACGAGCCCAGGTTGTCACCGATAGACTGCCATGTAGAGTTAGACAGTCCGCCATAGCTGATGCCAATCTCATGCTTGGTATCGTCATAACCATCCTGTGCCTGAACACTCATTGCAGTCATCATGGCGACTGCTGCCATAACTAAAATCTTTTTCATCATTGTTTTAACTTAAATTATTATCATTTCTTCCACTCATCAGCTTAATTAAACCAATACGGCTGCAAAGTTAGACATTTTTTTTGATTTACAAACAAGTTAAGACAAAAATAAAAAAGAAATATTATGAACGTAACTATAATTCGGATTTTTAACTTGTCATCATTCCTTTAGGTGGGCAGTTTCAGACTCTTCACCATGTGCATGGTGCCCTGCTTGTACTTCTGGAAGTGCTCCGTCTTGATGTGGCTCTGATAGGCATCCTCAGAGGCATAGATTTCAAGTATACGAATCTGTGTGGAGTCCTCCGCACTCTACATGGGAAAGAGGCAGACGACACCCGGCTCGCGCTCCATGCTCAGCCGGTCCACCTCGTTGGCAAACTTCAGGTATTCCTTCAGATGCTCTGGGTATACCTCGATTTCAGCTAATCTTACAATCATAGTCTCATATTTGATTGGTGATGTAAATTCCTCGTCAGTCACTTCCTTAAGCTGCACGACATGTTCTTCACCTGCGACGATGTCACTCCATACTATGCTCCCAATTGCCCCTGGTATCGATACCTGTAGCATCAGCGAGCTGTTCCAGACGGGTTACCTCCTCGGCAGTCAGCTGAATCTTGGCAGCTTCGGCAGCCTCGATGACGTGACGCTCCTTGGTGGCTCCAATGATAGGCATAGTGCCCTTGGCAATGGCCCAGGCAATACCTACTTGCGAACAGCTTGCACCATATTTCTCTCCGATGGACTTCATCTCATTCGTCAAAGCCTCCAGCTGCGGCAGCACAGGGTTATACTTCTTACCACGGTCACTCTCTTCTGGCAGCGGGTTCTCTTTATTATATTTACCAGAAAGTGCCCCTTGTTCCAGTACCATGTAGGACCAAAACTCTATGCCGTTCTCTTTACAGTAATCCAGCACACCACCTTTTTCTGACGAGCGATATAACAGCGAGAAGTGGTTCTGAACGGCACTAACCTTAAATCCGGCTTCGCCCAGGATTTCATTAGCACGACGAATCTCTTTGATATTATGGTTCGATACGCCCACGCGCTTTACATTACCAGACTGCAACAAGGGAATCAGTCCCGGAGTCCACCGCTCAACATCCATCGGGTTGTGAATCCAGTAGATGTCAATATAGTCGCATCCTATTCGCTCAATCGAGGCATCGGCCATCTTCTCCACGGAATTCTCGAATATCTCGGCAATCTGTGGTGTGAACTTTGTAGAGATTTGAACATCTGAACGGTTGTACGCCATTGCCAACTGGCCGAGTATTTTTTCAGACTCGCCCATACCATAGGCTGTTGCTGTGTCCCAAAGAGAGAGACCTGCTTCCATTGCCGCATCAAACACGGGTTTCAAGTTCTCTACGTCTGTCTTACTTCCAAACACGGTATCTCCACCGAATGCTCCTGTGCCCCAAGCCCAGGTTCCTAATGCTATCTTTGCCATATTTCTCAAATTATTTACTAAAGTTTCGCAAGTGATGG